>NZ_AKIS01000187.1:0-2856 GCF_000277005.1 Pontibacter sp. BAB1700
GTGCTTTAATGGCAATGTACTTACTGTCGTCGCTGGCCGGAGCAGCAGCAGGGGCAGCCGGAGCGGCTGGAGCCTGTGGTGCTGCGGGAGCAGGGGCAGCAGCTGGTGCAGGAGCAGCAGCATGTTGTACCGGAGCAGAGGCAGCTTCCTTTACATACGTTACCTGCTGGTCTGGATCGCGCTTCACCGAGATCTTGAATTCTTCTGTTTCAATGTTTACTTTATTCAAGCCAGATTTGGCGATAAAGTCAATAAGGTCCTGGATTTCTTTAGCTTTCATGTTTTCTATTTTACTCTTTCTGCGTAAGAATAAGTTCGTGTGTCTACTTTGATTTTTTCGTCCTGACCAATGAACAACGGTACCTGGATCGTGGCACCTGTTTCAACGATGGCTGGTTTTGATGCGTTTGTGGCGGTATCACCTTTAAGGCCAGGCTCTGTGTACGTAATCGTCAGCTCTACAAAAGGAGGGATCTCACAGGTAAGTGGCGTTTCGGTTTCAGCATGGAACAGGATCGTTACTTCCTGACCTTCTTTCATCAAATCAGCAAAAGGAACCATTTTTTCGTCAAGTGCTACCTGCTCAAATGTATTCATGTCCATGAAGTTATACCCCAGGTCATCCTTGAAGATAAATTGGTGAGGGCGCTGCTCCACCCGGGCAGTTGTGATCTTGTGGCCGGCAGAGAAAGTGTTGTCGACTACTTTGCCGGTTTTGATATTGCGAAGCTTCGTTCTAACGAAAGCCGGGCCTTTGCCTGGTTTAACATGCTGAAATTCAATAACCACATAGAGGTCGTTATTGTATTCCATGCACAGACCATTTCTGATGTCAGCTGTGGTTGCCATAGTATGCTGTTGTTACGCTTGATATTGAATGAAACGATAAAAGTATAGCGCAAATCGCTGTCTTGCAAACAAAGTTAGCTATTATACTCAAATATTGATTAAAAAGCTTAGGGCAAATCCTCGGGCAGACTAGTGGAAAGCTTCTTCACAACAAAGGCGGTTATATAGGGAGGGAAGTCAGTTTTTTTCTATAATTTAGCCATTATTTTAAAAAAACAGGCCATACCAGCATGTGCGCTTCTCGCCTTTTTGCGTATGGTTGTATGCCCACAGCACCTGCTTGGTGCTTTTTTTTAATGTAAATCTTTTTTGCATGGATTATAAGCTCATCTTTGAACATAGCCCGGAAGCCATGGTGCTGCTTGACCCCGATCTTAAAATTTTGGGAGCCAACAAGCGCTATCTGGAAGTGACGATGCGCCAAGTGGATGAAATTGTAGGCAAACATTTTCTTTTGGAAGCTTTTCCGGAGCCCAATGTGCCCTATGAACAGAATCCGGTATTGCACTCGATACAGGAAGCAATAGCTAAAGGCCAGCGGGTATACCTGGATGTGATACGCTATGCGATCTCCCGCCCTGACGGCAGCGGTTATGATGAACGCTATTGGGAGGCATCACATACGCCTATCCTGAATGAAAAAGGAGAGGTAGAGTATATACTACAGGAAACAAAAGATGTAACCGAAAGGGAGGAAACCAAACACGCGCTGCGTGATATTGAGCAAAAGTTCAGCTTTATGGCTGATGCAATGCCTCACCTGGTGGATGCCGATGATGCCAGTGGACGCTCTACCTATTTCAACAAGCAATGGGAAAACTACACTGGTATACCTGTTGAGCGACTTTTAGCTGGTGATTGGAAGGAGGCGATACATCCGGATGATCTGGTGGCAGCGACCAGAGCATGGGAAAAATCACTTGAGACAGGGGAACCATCACAATTGGAGATTCGCATCCGGGATAAGGACGGGGATTACCGTTGGCACCTCAACCGTTACCTGCCCATGCGCAACGAGGATGGCACTATCAAAATGTGGCTGGGCAGCTGCAGCGACATCCATGATGTGAAAAACCTGGTGCAGGAGCTCCTGTCTAGCAACGAACAGATGTCTGAACTGGCCGACCAGGTGCAAATGGCATACCGTAAAGCGGAGAACGAGCGGGAGACCCTGGAGCGTTTGATTATGCAGGCGCCGACTTTCTTTGGTATCCTGAAAGGTCCTGAGCATCGTTATGAGCTGGTTAACCCCAAGTACCAGGACTTGTTCCCACATGTTGAGCTGATCGGAAAGACGGTGGCTGAAGCATTGCCTGAAATTGCTGACCAGGGCTATATCGATGTTCTGGATAATGTCTACAGGACAGGGGAGACCTTCGAGGCCAAGGAGATTATTGTAAAGCTAGCCAATGCAGAGGGGAAACTGGAGGACAATTACCTGACCTTTATTTTCCAGCCGCTCTATGACGAACATAACCAGATTACTGGTATACTGATCGCTGGTTTTAATGTGACTGACAAATATCAGTTAAAAAAGAAACTGCAGGAACTAGGTTTTGCAGTAGATGATGTATAGCAGCAGAAAAATTTAGGGGAGAGCACGTGAATTCAGCACAGATAGATTTTCAGCAAATTAGGATTAAGCATATTTTGTTTAAGTCCAAGGTGCGTTCTGTGCTATATGGAGGGGCACTCGATAGCGTGTTCTTTTCTGATGCTGGTCCAATCAGCAACTGGTTTGTGCAGGTCGGGAAAGTAAAGTACGGCAATGAGCCGGAGCTTTACAGTCTGCAAAAAACGCATAACGACTTGCTGTCCAGCGCAAACCAGTTGTTCGGCTTGTACCGCAATGGTAGTATAGACCAGGCACATGCTGGTATGAAAGACATCGAAAAGCTCTCTGACCGTTTTCAGGAGCTTTTGTCACAGGTAGAAAAACGCTTAGCCCTTCGCGCCGACATCGTGTAAGTGCTATGACCTCTATAAACAGAAAAAGCGGCTAATGTG
>NZ_AKIS01000188.1:0-1935 GCF_000277005.1 Pontibacter sp. BAB1700
TGGTGTGGAAGGACAGTGAGGGCAACACTGTGACAGAAACAGGCGAACTCGCTGTAGGCGAGCACACCTTTACTGCAACAGTGACCAGACCTTACGCCAATACTGACAGTGAGAGCTGCGACAGCGAAACAACGCTCACCATCACCATCCTCGAGGCTCCAGATTTAACGAATCATGAAGTTGACTACTGCGAGGATGAAATGACAGGTGTATTGTTGAGCAGCTTTAATGAATCAATTGGTGCAGGTGAAGATGATGTAGTAGTATGGTATAGTGATGCTGACCGTACAGAAGTAATTACAGAGTTTGAAAGCCTTATGATAGGTGAGCATACTTTCTATGCTACTGTTACAAGAGCTTACACCGAAACTGACAGCGAAAGTTGCGATAGTGAGGCAACACTTACTGTAAATGTGGAAGCTTGTAGTAGAATCCAATTGACGAAACTAACCGACGGACAAGTAGATGAGACTAAAGACTGGAACTTTAAGCTATATGAAGTAGTAAATGGGTCGGATGAGCTTATAGCTGATGAAAGCACTTTAGGTGACGATGATGGAGTTTTGTTTGATGGAGAGTCGATTGTGCTAAGCAGATACAAAATCTACAAAATCTGTGAAACAAATGTTGGTGTTGGCTTTAAGGTTTATATTAAGTACAAAGTTGGAGAAGGTTGGGTAAATGTTGAAGTGTTCAATCCAGATGCTGGAAATGGTTCTTTTGAGAGTGGCGAGGCATTGGGCAACTACTGCTTCTACATAGGAGGAGCAAATGGGTTAGCACTTCCTCCAAATATTTATGGTAGCTCAGATATAGCTTATCTCTTCATCGAAATTGATAACGTAACACCTCCTGGAGGCGATGCCCGCACACCAGGCTACTGGAAAAACTGGAGCTCTTGTTCTGGAGGTGGACAATTTACTAATGTGGTAAATGCGAGAGCTAATGGCGGTGAAAAAGCTGACTTCTGGTTACTCGATGACTATGTTGGTAATGCTTTAGGGGAAGGTATGAAAACCATACGTTATGGGCTAATCCTACATCTGGTCCAGTTTGTTCTAGTTTCTCTAGCTTTATACTTAATAGCTGTGAACAGGCGCGTTTAATTTTGGATGAGCGTCAGAATGATGGAGCTGTAGCAAAACCAAAGTTCACTAAAATGGCGAGTGACGGCGCTTACAAGTTAGCGAAACATCTGTTAACGTATCAGTTGAATGTCGCTGATTCTAAGACCTATTCATGTGCTCTGGCAGCAGCGGCTGCTACAGAGGCACAAGCTTTATTAGCAAAATATTGCTTTAATGGTACAGCTAGTAGCTACTTGCCTAGTAACTCTAAGAATGCAGGAATTAAAGCAGACTACGCTAGAGCAATTGAGTTAGCTAAGATCTTTGACCGATACAATAATAATATTATTACTGAATCAGAATGCGAAGCATCAATGACAGCAACTTCAACCACCTCCCTAGAGGGCCTCGACCTTGCTGAATCCGACCAACTCCGCGCCTATCCGACTCCGTTCACCGACAAGGCGGTGATCGAGTTCCGCGTGGCCCAGGACGAGAGCTACAGCATGCGCCTCTACGACATGCGCGGCGCCTGGTGCGTGAGCTGAAGTCTGGCGAGGCGAGGGCTGGCGTGGTGAACACCGTGGAGGTTGACGGCGGCGGACTGCCAGAGGGCCTCTACATCGCCCGCATGGTGAGCACCTCTGGGACCAAGACCGTGAAACTGCTCAAGAAAGAATAACAGTAGGAGGCTGTTACACAAGGCTGCCGCCAGCGGGTGCTCTACCTGCTGGCGGCGGTTTTTTTATGCATTAGTATGATGCAATGCGAGCCATCCTGTTTTACCACACTCTCCCCAAACTCTGTCTATAAAATCATTCACCCTTCAAATACATCTATTCACCCCTATATTTATATATAATACAAA
>NZ_AKIS01000189.1:0-4075 GCF_000277005.1 Pontibacter sp. BAB1700
GAATGGCTTCAGACCGGGTTACGGTAAGCTTGGTCATCGAATCCGGAATGGCTTCAGCAAAAGCTTTGTYATGACGAGCCTGATCTCGCGAAAGCCCAGCCGTTTCTTCTTCATTTTAAGAGGTTGAAAATAAGTGCGCAAAGCTAAGTGTTTTGGCTTATAATGCAACAAAAGCAACCTGACTGAATTACGATACTTAACACGGCTCTGATCATACCCGTATTCCATATACAAAACCAGTACTTGCCTGTTATTAAGCTAAAGAATAGATCATGCAAAAATATCTGCCCTTGTTTCCGTTGAATATCGTGGTGTTTCCGGGCGAGAAGCTGAACCTGCACATCTTCGAGCCACGCTACAAGCAGTTGGTCCACGACTGCATCGAAAACGAGGGCACTTTTGGGATACCTGCCTTCATTAACAATGGCGTGGGCCTGTATGGCACGGAGATCAAACTGCTGCACGTCGAGAAAAAATACGACACCGGTGAGATGGATATTCGCACCCAGGGACTGGGCATATTCAAGATACTGGAGTTTGACAGGCAGGCACCGGGCAGACTGTATGCAGGCGGCAAAGTAGAGGAAGTAGAGAACGTGGAGGACGAGGACATCGTGACAAAGATGAAAATACGTGAGAAACTGCAGGAACTGTATACCGCTCTAGGTATAAGCAGTATCCTGATGGAGCTACCCGAAAACTTTAGTTCTTTTGACGTAGCCCACAATTTAGGCCTCAATACAGAACAGGAATATACCTTATTGCAGTGTAACAGTGAGGCACTGCGGCAAGAGATGATCCTTCAGCACCTTGAACAGGTATTGCCCATCGTAGCCGAAACTGAAAAGCTGAAGGAACGTGTCAAGCTCAATGGGCATTTCAAAAACCTTACACCACCCAACTTCTGATGCTGCTATACTTTATTCTCATACCTACTGTGCTATTTTTGGTATTTGGGCTGTTCAGCTACTGGCAAGAGCTCAAGTACCGGAACAAACCCTTCTACAAACTATCGGATGTTGGCTGGCGCAAGTGCCTGCCCAAACCAGAGGCCCGTTTGGTGCACAGCATCGCTTTTATGGGGGACGTTGGCTATGTGGCGACCGATGGCACCGACCCTGTGATGAAGCTGTTAGATGAATGGCAGCATAATACAGGACCAGACGGTAGCGTCCTGTTTCTGGGCGATAACCTGTATCCTGTTGGACTCCCTGCTGAAACCCACCGCCACTACCCTGCCGCCAAAGAGCGCTTGGACTTTCTGTTGCATCAAATGAGAGCGTATGCAGGACGCAAGATCTTTCTGAGCGGTAACCATGACTGGAACAAAGGACGCAAAAAAGGACTGGAATATGTGCTGCGACAAGAAAAGTATGTGGTGGATACACTGCAGGACGAATGCAGCTACCTGCCACGACATGGTTGTCCAGGCCCGGAGGCTATACAGCTAGCCGATGGACTGCTGCTGGTGATCATCAACACACAGTGGTGGGTGCAGCGCGGCGAAAAGCCGATGGGCCGCAAACAGGGCTGCCCCTATGATGACATCGAAGACTTCTTCCTGCGCCTGAACAAGATCTTAAGACGAAACCGGCACCAGCGCATCGTGGTGGCCGCGCACCACCCACTTTACAGCAATGCCCTGCATGGTGGCAAGTTCACGATCAAGCAACACATATTTCCGCTGACGGCCGCCCACAAGCGCTTTTATATTCCGCTGCCCATTTTTGGCTCGTTATATCCCTTCTACCGCAAAATGTTCGGTGCCTATGAAGACATGTCGCACCGTAAATACCGCAAAATGCGCAAACGCCTGCTTCGTATCTTCCATCAGTACAGCAACATCGTATATGTGGCAGGGCACGACCACAACCTGCAGCACTTTGAAGTGCGGGACAACCATTACATTGTCAGCGGGTCCGGGAGTAAAACATCATTCGTGAAGAAGGGCGGCAAAGCCACTTTTACGCTGGAGCAGCGGGGCTTTTTTGTGCTTAACTATTATGATACCGGAGAGGTATGGATAGAAGCCCTCGCAGTGACTGAGGGGGAAAATGTTTCAAAACCCGGAGCTGTAGTGTTCAGAAAAGAACTCGGTTCCGTACTGCAGCCAAAAGAGCAGACGCAGGAGGTATAGTTTTGGCTCAACCTTCCTCTTCAGGTATAGGCAGTATGACTTTCAGGCTTTTGGGGTGCATCGTAACTTTTATCTCCTCTCCCAACTCGGCCGGCTCCCCATCGATGTGCACCACTTCATGGTCAACGTTGTAAACCGTGGCTTTGCGGCAGCTGATGCGGCGGGTATAAACCGACCCGTCTATGTTGTCTGTATACATGCGGAACAGCAGTGCTGGAGCTGCAGCCTTCGGAAAGGGCTCAATTAGACAGATTTCAAAACGGCCATCGTTCAGGATACCGCTCGGGTTGATGGCAGCATTGCTCCCAAAGGCATTGGCATTGGCAATCGTGACCATAAAAGCCTCTCCTTCAAAATTCTCCGTATCGGTTTCAATGCGGTAGAACTTTGGTTCGTAGTTCATGTATTCCTGCAAGGCTATCCAGGCATAGGCACCCGGGCCTCGCTTGTCACCCTCGCAGAATCGCTTTACGACCAACGCATTAAAACCTAGATCGCTGAGGTGAATAGAAGGCTGCCCGTTCAGGTCAATGGTATCGATGTTGCGTATCACGTGTTCGTGGATCAGCTGCAGCGCCTCCTCTGTGTCCTGCGGTATACCTAAGTCCTTGGAAAGCCCGTTGCCTGAACCGAGCGGGATGATGCCCAGGGGCGTCTTACTGCCTATCAGCAAGGCGCCCACCAGACTGACCGTACCATCTCCCCCTACTGCAAACACCGCATCATACTGATGCTGCTCGATTTTTTTCTTTACATGCTCGTGGTCTCTTTCACCGGTGGTGCGGTAAATGGTGCAGTTCAGCTGATGCTCGGTACAGACAGTCCTTATCTCTTCCTCCAGCTCACTTTTGTCTATGTCGCCTGCGATGGGGTTGATAACAAATAGCAGGTTTTTGATCTTATCCTCTTGTTGCATGCTGCTGTCGTGGTGTCTTTGGTTGATTTTAAGTTTGATGGCTTAGTCGATCAAACCAGCGGGCAAGCCATTTGGATATTTCTGTTGGATGGCACGCTCAATTTCAGCTATACGGTTGCCTGGGTTTGGGTGCGTTTGAGTGAACTCAGGACCACTGGCACCACCGCTGGCTTCCTCCAGAATGCGCATCACCTCTATCATGGCCCGCGGTCATAACCAGCCTCACCTGTCAGGCGCACAGCCAGTCTGTCGGACTCCAACTCATCCTCCCGGCCATAGCGCATGTTCATTAATTTCCCAATCATGGCGGCAGCCACAGCACCGGTTTGCGAGGCAGGATTATTCGGATCATAAGTGGCAATGGCAGCAGCGCCGGTGAGGCCCTGGGTGAGCTTTGCCTTGGCCAGTTGCTGGCAGAGTGCCGTCCAACCACATGTCCTATCTCATGGCCCAGCACTCCTGCCAGTTGGGCCTCTGAACTGAGGCGGCGCAGCAGGCCAGCTGTTATAAAGATCTGTCCGCCAGGCAAAGCGAATGCGTTTACTGTATTTTCATCGGCCAGCAGGTGAAAGTCGAACTTATAGGGTGTTTCTCTGACACGGGTATTCTGAACAAGGCGCTGCCCTATTTCGTTTACCTGTGCCCTCGCCTGCTCGTCAGGGTGCAACCCACCATATTGAGATGCCATTTTGGGGGCGGTCTGCAGTCCCAGCGCGATCTCCTGCTCTACGGTCATGTCTACGTGCTGCACCTGGCCTGTAAACTCATTTTCCTGTCTGTTGCACCAGTACGTGACCAGTGATACCGCCGCGATCAGAATGGCGACGATCAACTTCATGACTGCTCTCATCTTACGCTTCTCCTTAAATTTTTAACTGCCATTCAAATCCTTATTCAGCTATCGCACAAAAGTATCTGAGTCAGTCGGGTGTGCTGCTTCATCATATACTTTTTATTGCACTAAAAAGTATACGCAGCGCGCGGAAAAAAACGAGCAGAAGAGGACAGGTATAGCAGAAGGT
>NZ_AKIS01000190.1:0-10967 GCF_000277005.1 Pontibacter sp. BAB1700
TACCTTCTTTCAGGCGCCTGCGGGTAAGCAGCCAGACAGGTATAGCGCAGCCGCACAGTCCGAGCAGGCTGGTGGTAACAACCGAAGCTCGTATCAGGGGAACTGGTCCATCGAGTACTATATTACACAGAGCGGTGAGTTGAGGGCCCGACTGGAGTATAACACCTTGCCCGAAAACTATCGTACCCGGGTTTCGAATACGCAACGTTTGAGTTTACTGCACACGAAGCGCTTCGACAATTTGCGGGAGCTCTTTGGCCGGGATCGGGATGCACGCCGAGAGCGCCGACGCGAGCAGCGGGAAACCCCCATCATCCTCGACTCCGACCCACGCATGAATCTGTAAAGCCCGGAACACCAGCCGGGCTTTTTGCATTAGCTGGCCGGAAGCACCTCATATTTAAATAATATTTCTATTTTTGCACGGAAGCGTATCGTATGGCAACAACTACCCCCAAGACAGTCAAGAAGAAGAAGCTCGGTAATTACCCGCATGCCATGGTGGTGTTCTCCATCTCCCTGGCTCTGTTTGTAATTGGCCTGTTCGGCATGCTGCTGATCCATGCTGGCAAGCTCTCCGACATTGTGAAGGAAAGCATTGAGATGCAGGTGTACCTGGATCGTGATCTGACGCAGGTACAGCTGGACCGCTTGCAGAAGACATTATCCGCCAAAGAGTATGTGGCTTATAAGGGTGATACGGCCCAGGTACGATTCCTTTCAAAAGAAGAGGGCGCCAAGGCATTTCTGGAGGAGACCGGTGAAGACTTCATGGCCTTTCTGGGAGATAACCCGCTTCGTGACACCTATGTGCTCCGGATAAATGCCGAAAGCTCCAGTTCAGCCCAACTCAAAGGTATAAAAAACGACATCGAAGGTATAGAGGGAGTGTATGAAGTGCAATATGTGGAGAGCCTGATCGAGTCGATCAACAGCAACATCCAAAAAATCAGCATTCTGCTAATCGCTTTTGCAGGTATACTGGTGCTGGTGGTGATTATCCTGATCAACAACACCATCAAGCTTGCCCTGTACTCCCAGCGATTCCTGATCCGGAGTATGCAGTTGGTAGGTGCTACCTCTTTCTTTATTCAGCGTCCTTTTCTTAACCGCGCCGCATTTCAGGGCATCATAAGTGGTATTATTGCCTCTGTTTTGCTTTTTGCGCTGATGCAGTACGCCTACCGCGAGATTACAGAGCTGAGCCTGCTCAAGGACGAAGAGCAAATGTACATGCTCATGATCGCCCTGATTGTTCTGGGTGCCGTGATTGGATTTATGAGCTCTTACCGCGCCGTACGCAAGTACCTGCGCCTTTCACTTGACGAACTATATTAATATGGAAAATAAGAACAAGCTTGCCTTTGGCAGAAAGAACTACATCCTGATGCTGGTGGGCATTGCCGTGCTGGCAATAGGTTTTATCATCATGACACTCGATGACGAGCAGTATGGCCTCGGTTTTATGGGCATCACATTGGGCCCGATCGTTGTCATGGCCGGCTTTGTGATCGAGCTGTTTGCGATCATGGTAAAAGATAGAACACACGAAAACACAGAAGAGTAGTTAGATGAGTGAATGGCAGGCTATCATTTTAGCCATAGTTGAAGGACTTACCGAATTTTTGCCTGTATCCTCTACAGGTCACATGATCATCGCTTCGGCCTGATGGGTATAAACGAGCTTCCGATCACCAAGATATTTGCCGTGAACATTCAGTTTGGTGCTATCCTGTCGGTAGTAGTGCTTTACTGGAAGCGCTTTCTCAACAGTTTTGAGTTTTATCAGAAGCTGATATTTGCCTTTATACCTGCGGCAGTCATTGGCTTCCTGCTCAACGACGTAATCGACGCCATGCTGGGCAGTGTGTTTATCACGGCTGTGATGCTGGTAGCTGGCGGTGTGGTGCTGCTGTTCGTGGACAAGTGGTTCGCCCATGCCCAGGAAAACAAGATCACCTATAAGAATGCACTTGTTATCGGTTTCTTTCAGTGCATTGCTATGATTCCGGGTGTTTCGCGCTCTGCAGCTTCTATTATCGGTGGCCTTACCCAAGGCATCAACCGCAAGGCAGCAGCTGAATTCTCCTTCTTTCTGGCGGTACCTACTATGCTGGCGGCGGCGGGTTATAAGCTGGTTAAGGACCTGCTCAAGCTTGAGATATCAGACATCGTGACCTCGACCTCGTAAAAATCAGAAACAGCTTCGACGTCATCACAGCCGATGACCTGCGCCTGTTGCTTATCGGCAATGTGGTTGCTTTTATAGTGGCTATGATCGCGATCAGGTTCTTCATCAACTTCCTGACCAAGTATGGCTTCAAGATGTTCGGGTATTACCGTATAGCACTAGGTATAGCCTTGCTGGCGCTGCTAGCCATGGGTGTTGACTTAAGAGTATAACATGAACTACAACTTTGAAGCAGGCGAGATACTGCTCCTGGATAAACCGCTTACCTGGACGTCTTTTGACGTGGTGAAAAAAGTGCGCAATACCCTGCGTGTAAAGAAGATCGGCCATGCCGGCACCCTTGATCCGCTGGCATCAGGACTGCTGATCCTGTGCACCGGCAAATTCACCAAACGTATTGACGAAATTCAAGCGCAGGAGAAAGAATACACCGGCACCATCACACTGGGCCAGACCACTCCCTCCTACGACCTGGAAACGCCTGTAAGCGAGAGCAAGGACATCAGTCACCTGACACCAGAGGACATACAAGCTGCTGCCAGTAGTTTTGTAGGCACCATCGAGCAGATCCCTCCTATTTACTCGGCAGTGATGATAGACGGTAAGCGTGCCTATGACCTGGCCCGCAAAGGTAAGGAGGCCGAGATGAAGCCTCGCACTGTTACCATCAAGGCGTTTGACATCACGAACATAGAAGGAGCTGTAGTTTCTTTTAAAGTGATTTGCAGCAAAGGTACCTACATCCGCAGCCTGGCCCACGATCTGGGACAGAAGTTAGGAGTAGGCGCACACCTGTCTGCTCTGGTGCGCACCCGTATCGGGGAGTACAAGTTAGAGGATGCCCTCACGATTGAAGACATTCAGGAAATCAGAAGAGCCCAACTCGAAGCGAATGGAAGTAATTCGTGATATAGCTGAGTTCCCTAAGCTGAGTTTCCCGGTGGTTACCAGCGGCACCTTCGATGGCGTGCATGTGGGCCATCAGAAGATTCTGCAACGTGTGAAGGAGCGTGCCCGCCAGTCAGAGGGTCAGAGTGTAGTGATCACCTACTGGCCGCACCCACGCCTGGTGCTCTTTCCAGAGGACAACGACCTCAGGCTGCTCGCCACTATTGAGGAGCGTATAGAGCAATTGCGCAGTTTCGGAATCGACTATCTGCTGATCATACCTTTTACCAAAGAATTTTCACGCCTGAGTTCGCGCACCTTTATTGAAGATGTGCTTGTGAAGGCCATCCATACCAAAGTGCTCGTCATTGGGTACGACCACCGCTTCGGGAAAAACCGCGAAGGCAGTTTTGAGCATCTGAAAGCCCGCTCCGCCCAATATGGCTTCGAGGTAGAAGAAATTCCGCGTCAGGATGTGGACGACATTGGCGTAAGCTCCACTAAAATCCGCAAGGCGATTGAGTCGGGTGATATACCTACGGCCAACCGCTACCTTGGCCATACCTACAGCCTTACCTCTACCGTGGTGGAAGGCAACAAACTGGGGCGCACCATTGGCTTCCCGACTGCCAACCTGGCCCTGCCCGCTTCGCACAAGCTTATACCTGCCCATGGCGTGTATGCAGTTTGGGTAAAGCACGACGGACAGCGCCTGCCCGGTATGATGAACATCGGCGTACGTCCGACCGTAGACGGATCTCACCTCACGCTGGAAGTACACCTGATCAACTATGAAGGCAACCTCTATGGCCATACCCTGACGGTTGAGTTTGTGGAAATGCTGCGCCAGGAAAAGAAATTTGAAGGACTTGAAGCCCTTAAGGCACAGTTAGCCAAAGACAAAGAAGATACTATGCGTGTGCTGGAAGCGCAGTAAGGTATAGTCAATTCGTAATCAGCTAAACAATCCATCCTTTAAAAGAGTAATCTAAACGATTTCGGACTCTACAGATTCAGGTATAGGTCCGGAATTCAGATAGCTTTTTTAGGCAGAATTTGGATGGAGCACATTACCCTTCTTTACGACCCGGCACAGGAACATGTAGTACAGGATCAAATCATACCTGTATTCGGGGACCAGATTTCCCAGGTACAGCCTTTTCAGCACAACGAAGTCTCCCGGCTGCCCATATCACATGCCTGCTGTGTGGTCACTTACCTCAACGACGAACAGCTTTCCGAAGTAGTGCCAGCTGCTCTGCGGGAGAAGTGGACGCTCGGCTTTCTGCCCCACCCCGACATGAAAGAGGCGCGTCAAGGGTATGGCATATCGGGTGACCTGCTAGAGGCGATCGTGGATATTCGCCAAAGAGACAAAGGTATAAACGCCGACCTACTGATCTGTAATGACAAGCCCGTGTTCAACACCGTGGTGATCGGCAACAGCCTAAGCCTAATGTCGGCCAATGTGTCGCGCAACCCTATTTTGTCGCGCATGGACAAGGTAAAGACTATCTTCCGCCACCCGGAACTGCTCAAACCACGGCCATTTACCATCACGACTGGCAACAAGCCGCCCATCAAAACAGCTGCCTTGGGTATTATATCTGTGCTGCACGGCAAAAGCTCACTGGTGTCACGTATTCTGCTGAAAGACTCTTTTATCAACGATGGGCGCTTGCATGTGCTTATACTGGCACCGCGCAGCATCATGGAACTGGTCAGATTCTCGGTTTCGTCTGCTTTCGGTCAGAACGGCAGCCAGCGGATGCCCTCGTTTATCGGACACATCAAAACACGGTCTGTGGTGATCAGCAGCGAAATTCCGATGGACTTCTCCCAGGATAACAAGCTAATGAGCTCCAGGGAGATAGAGTTGCATGTGAGCGCCGATAAACTCACCATCATACCCGGGCGCTACCTGGTGGTTGATAATAAAAAAAGTGAACGCTGAGGAGAAATTTAAAGTAGGCACACTGCCGCGAAGGGAGTCCTTCCTGAAGAATTTGCGGCAGAATCATTGCCGTGGGTATTCCATGCCTCCACGCATGAGTTCAAGGGGTTGTTTACCGTACTCAGGGAAAATGCGAGGCCATCCAGCGCCTACCTTACCCTGATGGTACTCTCCACGATGCTGGCCACTTTCGGTTTATTTGCCAACTCCACCCCTGTTATCATTGGTGCCATGATCCTGGCTCCCCTGATGTCCCCGATCATATCGCTCTCCATGGGTGTGCTGCGGCAAGACCGCAAACTAACGCTCCAAAGCATGAAGACAATCGGCTATGGCTTGCTGCTGGGCTATGTTGCTGCCATACTGCTGACCTGGCTCAGTCCCCTGCAGGCTATGAACGACGAGATCACCGCCCGCATACGTCCTAACCTCCTGGACCTGGGTGTGGCGATCGTGTCAGGTATAGCGGGTGCTTATGCACACGCCCGAGAAGAGGTGGCCAAGACACTGGCAGGCGTGGCGATTGCAGTTGCGCTTGTTCCTCCCCTGGCTGTGTCAGGCATTGGCATCGGCTGGGCTGACTGGGACGCCTTCATCGGGGCGCTGCTCCTGCTCATGACCAACCTGGCAGGCATTGTGCTGGCCGGTTCTTTCACGTTCATGCTGTTAGGCTTCAGCCCCCTGCATCTGGCCAAAAAGGGGCTACTGGTATCGCTGCTGGTGGTGGTAATCGTGAGTATGCCGCTGGGATACGGCTCCTTTACCATGATCCGGGACCATAAGGTGATCCGTTCACTCAGCAACTTTACAGTGGACGACATAACTGTCAAGCAGGTATCTGTTGTTCGTGGCAACCCCATGACCCTGAGCGTGACGCTTGTATCGGAGGAGCCGATTGACAACGAGGATCTGGATCGTGTGAAAGCTGCCATCTCCCGCGAAGTAGGAACAGAGGTAATGCTGGAAGCCCTGATCGTGGTAAAAAAATAACTCCTCACCTAAGCTGGGACGGATTTCACCTAAAAACGAAAGGGCTTCAATTGTATATGGCCTTTTTTCTATCTAACTTTCTATCGGATAAAATCTAAGTTCAATGGCTGTCGGCGCTGGCTATACCTGCCGGACTGGCACATAAGCATACCTTCTAACGATGATAAATAAAACTGTAAAGAATGCACAGGAAGCCCTGCAGGGTGTGCAGGATGGCATGACCCTGATGCTGGGCGGCTTTGGCCTGTGCGGCATCCCCGAGAATGCCATTCAGGAGTTGCTGCGCCTGGGCGTGAAAGACCTGACCTGTATTTCAAACAATGCCGGTGTAGACGACTTTGGCATTGGCCTGCTCCTGCAGCAGCGCCAGGTGAAAAAGATGATCTCGAGTTATGTGGGCGAAAACGCGGAGTTTGAGCGCCAGTTGCTTAGCGGTGAACTGGAAGTAGAGTTGATTCCGCAAGGTACGCTGGCAGAGCGTATCCGTGCCGGTGGTGCTGGTATACCTGCCTTTTTTACCCCTGCCGGCTACGGCACTGAAGTGGGCGAAGGCAAGGAAAGTCGTGAGTTCAACGGCAAAATGTACCTGATGGAAGAATGGCTGAAAGCAGATTTTTCGTTTGTGAAAGCCTGGAAAGGCGACACAGCCGGCAACCTGATCTACAAAGGCACTGCCCGTAACTTCAATCCTATGATGGCCGCAGCCGGCAAGATCACGGTGGCGGAGGTAGAAGAGCTGGTGCCGGCCGGTGAGTTGGACCCGAACATGATCCATACGCCAGGTATTTATGTACAGCGCATTTTCCAGGGCGAGAAGTACGAGAAGCGTATTGAACAGCGCACAGTTAGAACCGCTTAACCGACAAACAAATGGCTTTAGACAAAAATCAGATAGCGAAACGAATCGCAAAAGAAGTAAAGAACGGCATGTATGTAAACCTGGGCATCGGTATACCTACGCTGGTGGCCAACTACATACCGGAGGGCGTGGAAGTGGTGTTGCAGTCGGAGAACGGACTGCTGGGTATGGGCCCCTTCCCTACTGAGGACAAGGTAGATGCCGACCTGATCAATGCCGGCAAACAAACCATTACAACACTGCCTGGCTCGTCCATTTTCAGCTCTGCCGAGAGCTTTGGCATGATACGGGGTGAGCACGTGGACCTGACCATCCTGGGTGCCATGGAGGTATCGGAGCAGGGCGATATTGCCAACTGGAAGATTCCTGGCAAAATGGTGAAAGGTATGGGCGGCGCTATGGACCTGGTGGCCTCCGCCAAAAACATCATCGTGGCGATGCAACATACCGCACGTGACGGCTCCTCGAAGCTGCTCAAGGAATGTACGCTTCCGATCACAGGCCTTAAGTGCATCAAGAAGATTGTGACAGACCTGGCCGTGCTCGAAGTAACGGAAGACGGTTTCAAACTGTTGGAGCGCGCTCCTGGCGTGAGTGTGGAAGAAATACAGAAAGCAACGGAAGGACGTCTGATTGTAGAGGGGGATATTCCGGAAGTGCAGCTTTAAGGAGCTATACCTGTTACACCGAAAGCGCAGTGCAAAACTGCGCTTTTTCTTTTTAAATTTGCATGAAGGCGCTTTTTACTGCTTTCAACTAAAATATCATATCAAAACGATACTTGCTTCACGTATACCTGAGGCAAGCAACCACAAATATATATGAGTGAAAAGATAGAAGCGAATTCTGAGCACAGACTGTTACTGCGCCAGCTGGAGCTCAAAGACTACAAGGAAGTGAAAGAGATCATGGATCTGGTGTACTCGAATATTGACGGCGCCTGGACCAGAAAAGAGTTCTCCAACCTCCTCAAGAAATTTCCGGATGGCCAGATCTGTATCGAAGACAAAGGCAAGGTAGTGGCTGTGGCGCTCAGCCTGATCGTGGACTACGCTGTGTATGGCGACAAGCATACCTATGAGCAGATTGTGGACAGAGGCACTTTTAAATCACACGATCCGGAGGGCGATACGCTCTATGGAATTGACGTTTTTGTGCACCCCGAGTATCGCAACCTGCGACTTGGCCGTCGTCTGTATGACGCCCGCAAAGAGATCTGTGAAAACCTGAACCTGCGCGGCATCATAGCCGGTGGCCGTATACCTGGCTATAAGGACTATGCTGACAAGCTGACGCCTGCCAAGTACATTGAAATGGTGCGGAATAAGGAGCTGGCTGACCCGGTGCTGTCTTTCCAGCTGAGTAACGACTTCCACGTCCGTAAGATCCTGAAAGGCTACCTCCCCGACGATACAGATTCCCGCGCCTACGCGACCCTGCTCGAATGGGTGAACGTGTATTATGAAGAGAAGGAGAAGCTTATAGGTGGCAAAAAGACCGTTGTGCGCATCGGTATTGTGCAGTGGCAGATGCGTGCAGTAAAGTCCCTCGAGGACATGATGCAGCAGATCGAGTTCTTTGTGGATACCGTGAGTTCCTACAAATCAGACATCGTGGTATTCCCGGAGTTCTTCAACGCTCCCCTGATGGCGCTCTCTAAAGAAGACTCTCCTTCGGAGGCCATCCGAAACATGGCGGAGTACACCGACGAGATACGGGAGCAAATGATTCACATGGCGCTCTCCTACAATATCAACATCATTGCGGGCAGCATGCCGGAGTACTACGACAACAAGCTCTATAATGTAAGCTACCTCTGCCGCCGCGACGGTACTTATGACAAGCAGTACAAGCTGCACGTGACACCAGACGAATCCCATTACTGGGGTATGCGCGGCGGGCATAAGCTAAAAATCTTTGATACCGACATCGGTAAGATCGGCATCCTGATCTGCTACGACGTGGAGTTCCCGGAACTGGCCCGTATGCTGTCTGACATGGACATGAAGATCCTGTTTGTACCCTACTGGACCGATACCAAAAACGCCTACCTGCGCGTGCGCCTCTGCGCCCAGGCCCGAGCCATCGAGAACGAATGCTATGTGGCCATCACGGGTAGCGTGGGTAACCTGCCGAAAGTAGAGAACATGGACATCCAGTACTCTCAATCCGCTGTGTTCTCCCCTTCTGACTTCGCCTTCCCGCATGATGCTGTAGTAGCCGAAGCTACGCCAAACACAGAAATGACCCTGATCGCCGACCTGGACCTGGACCTGCTCAAGGATCTGAACACAGCCGGAAGCGTGCGTAATCTCAAAGACCGCCGCAAGGACCTCTATAACCTGAGTTGGGTATTGAGGCAGGAGGAATAATAAGAATAAACAGAAGCCCCGCTACCTTAAATCAGGTAGCGGGGCTTCTGTTTATAATCTAAGTATATGATACTAAGCTAATCTATTTCGTTTTGATTCAAGATTATGTGCGTATATCAGACCAATGATAAAAAATAAAGCACTGCCAATTAACAAGTAAATCAGCAACTTAGGACCTGTTGGTTTAGCTCTTGGAGGGAAACCATTCACTACTTCAATGTTGTCAAGTCGTTCCAAATCAGCCTCTAGTTCAACTTGCTTCTCGTACATCCCAATACTCTCGCGATATAGATTGGTAGGATCCAATGCCTGTCCATAAACGAATCCATTTACAGGTCCCTGAGGTCTTCCCACAGAAGTTTTGATACTGTCAATGGAAGTGATTTCGTCCTGCAGCTTACCAATCATACTTTCAACCTGTCTCTGCCTAATTCTCTTTTGCTTCGAAAAATACCTGTTACTTTCCAGGTAAGTAACAATTGCAGGCTCCATTAAATCAAATAACTTGGGATCATAAATAGTTAACTCCACACTGAACGGTGATCCTGTCAGAATACTATCTTCGTCAATTCTGTTCGCATCCAGGTTGAAAAACTTCATGTTCTTGATCTGTCTGGCAGAAGCCAACGGAATATCCAGACCATTAGCAATGGATTCATAGTTATCCTCTTCAATCATATCCGACAGATTATTCAGCTGGTTTTCAACGAATTCATTCCTAATCTCAGCCAGCACAAGCGTCATGGAAGAAGTATAATAGGGTTTTGTGAAGTAATAAGCTAAAAATCCTAATGCCGCTCCTATGAGTACTGCAAGCGTAACTAACAGAATACGGCGCTTGATAACTACGAAAGAATAGCCTATACCCTGTCCTATTCGCTTAAGAAATTGAAAAAAGGCCCCTACTAATTTTTGGATATCGATGTATTCATCTTCAGATTCTGATGTTTTGGGGTTTACACCTTTGTCTTTTAACATTATTTTTATTTGTTAGGTAAATGCTTTTCTGGAGGGACAGCCTTTTAGCTAGTGTAGCGCAAATCTAATGCATTATTTGATGTTATTAAATTTCTTAAGGACACTAAATTAATTTTCAAAGTCTGTCAGTAAGGCAGCCTGGGTCATCTAAAATACTTAAATTTGCATTTTGTACACCTGTATTGGCTTTAATTAAGGATACTCCAGTGCCGGCGTGTTACAAAATAAAACCTTAAGAAGTATAATGCCTACATCTATTAAACAGCTCGCTTCCAGGCAGGGGCTGGAGAAATTGCTAAGCAAAATTATCACTGACAAAAACCAGTTAGATGTCTACAAAGCTTCTTTCCTTACTTTAGTATCCACTTTTGTATCGCAGGTATTTACTTTTCTTACCTTTACCTATGCCGCAAGATTCCTGGGTGCGGAGCAGTTCGGAGAGTTTTCGATCGTATACAATTCCGTATTATTTCTTTCCGTCATTATCATTTTTGGG
Organism: Pontibacter sp. BAB1700; assembly: GCF_000277005.1. NCBI lineage: Bacteria > Pseudomonadati > Bacteroidota > Cytophagia > Cytophagales > Hymenobacteraceae > Pontibacter > Pontibacter sp. BAB1700. The sequence continues at coordinate 10,729 of NZ_AKIS01000190.1, forward strand.
CTGAACCTGCCACTAACTCAGATTATATCTGAACGAATTGCCGCCGGTTCTACCTCATCAATCCCCAATTACATCAGGCAGGCTTACCTGTTGGTGCTTGCTATATTTTTGGTGTACGCATCGGCTTTCTTTCTTTTTACAGATCAGATCAGCCTCGCCCTCACCGGCTCAGCAGACCCCATTCCACTCCTGATTGCCTCATTTTACCTGTTTTTCTTTTGCTATAATACCATTCAGAT
>NZ_AKIS01000191.1:0-12031 GCF_000277005.1 Pontibacter sp. BAB1700
ATACCTATACCTATACCTATACCTATACCTATACCTATACCTATACCTATACCTATACCTATACCTATACCTATACCTATACCTGTCGTTCCGTCAAAATCTGGCGATAGATGCTTATGTAAACAAAATGCTCCAGTCATACAGGTAAGCTTTGAAAGCAATGAAGTACAGGTAAACTTTGGATTAGATCTGGAAGGTATAGCAGGGAAAAAATAAAACGGCAGCCCCACCAAAGTGAAGCTGCCGTTTTATTTTTAAGCTATACCTTGTTAGGGGTACAAGCGATTATTCGTGGTAGTTGAGGATGCGGTGACCACCTTCCATCAGGTAAGTGTCGCGCTTGAAGAGCTCGATGTCGTTCTGCATCATGTCCTTCACCAGCGCAGGAAGGTCGTACTTCGGCGTCCAGCCCAGCTTCTCCTTCGACTTGGTCGCATCGCCGATCAACAGTTCCACCTCCGTCGGACGGAAGTAGTTCGGATCTACACAAACTACCTCTTTGCCGATCTCGATCTGGTACTCCGGATTGTTGCAGGCGGCCACGTAGCCTTTCTCGTCCACGCCTTCGCCCTTGAACTCGATCTCGATGCCCACCTCGCAAAAGCCATTCTTACAAAGTCGCGCACCGTAGTAGTCACGCCGGTGGCGATCACGAAGTCCTCCGGCTCATCCTGCTGCAGAATGCGCCACATGGCCTCCACGTAGTCCTTGGCATGGCCCCAGTCACGCTTGGCGTCCAGGTTACCCAGGTACAGGCCATCCTGCAGACCCATTGCAATACGAGCGGCAGCACGCGTGATCTTGCGCGTCACGAACGTCTCGCCTCTCAATGGCGATTCGTGGTTGAAGAGGATGCCGTTGCAGGCGAACATGCCGTAAGCCTCGCGGTAGTTCACCGTGATCCAGTAAGCATAAAGCTTGGCCACCGCGTAAGGAGAGCGCGGGTAGAACGGCGTGGTCTCTGTCTGCGGCACGGCCTGCACCAGACCGTACAGTTCCGAAGTGGAAGCCTGGTATACCTTCGTCTTCTTGGTCAGCCCCAGGATGCGGATGGCCTCCAGGATGCGGAGCGTGCCCAGTCCGTCGGCGTTGGCAGTGTACTCCGGCGTGTCGAAGCTCACCTTCACGTGGCTCATGGCGGCCAGGTTGTAGATCTCGTCCGGCTGCGTCTCCTGAATGATGCGGATCAGGTTGGTCGAGTCGGTCAGGTCGCCGTAGTGCAGCTTGAAGTTGATGTTCTTCTCGTGCGGGTCCTGGTAGAGGTGGTCGATGCGCTCTGTGTTGAACATCGAGCTGCGGCGCTTCACACCGTGTACTTTATATCCTTTGCTAAGCAGTAATTCAGCTAAGTATGCGCCGTCCTGTCCGGTTACGCCTGTGATTAATGCGGTTTTCAAATCAGTTAATTTTAAAAATTTTATTTAAGCTGTTACCAGCTTAGTTTTAAAGTCGGCATAAGCCAGTGCTATACCTGCTCGTAAGTCGATTTTATGCCGGAACCCTAAGCTATGTAGTTTTGATACATCCATTAGCTTACGCGGCGTGCCGTCTGGCTTTGATGTATCGAAGATAATCTCCCCCTCAAAGCCAACAATTTCTTTCACGAGTAGGGCCAAATCCTTAATGGCTATATCTTCTCCTGAACCAATGTTTACCAATTCACGCCCGTCATAGTGCTTCATCAGGTATACACAAGCTTCCGCCAGATCATCGGCAAACAGAAATTCCCGGCGTGGGCTACCTGTTCCCCATACAGTCACAGCTGAAGCACACGCCTCCTTCGCTTCGTGAAATTTTCGGATCAGGGCCGGCAGCACGTGCGAGTTCTGCAGGTCGTAGTTGTCGTTGTAGCCGTAGAGGTTGGTCGGCATCACGCTGATGAAATTGCTGCCATACTGGTCGCGGTAGGATTCGCAGAGCTTGATGCCGGCGATCTTGGCAATGGCATAAGGCTCGTTCGTCGGCTCCAGCGGACCGGTGAGCAGGTACTCCTCTTTAAGTGGCTGCGGGCCATTTTGGGGTAAATACAGGAGGAGCCCAGGAACATCAGCTTCTTCACGCCCGACAGGTGCGCGGCATGGATGATGTTGGCCTCGATCATCAGGTTGTCGTAGAGGAACTCGGCGCGGAAGGTGTTGTTGGCGTGTATCCCCCCTACTTTGGCGGCGGCCAGGAAAACATAGTCCGGCTTTTCAGTCTCGAAAAAATCCTGCATGGCCTGCTGGTTGCGCAGGTCCAGTTCGGAGGAGGTACGGGTAAGGATGTTGGTGTGGCCGCTGGCCTCAAGTTGGCGCAGGATGGCAGAGCCCACCATGCCCCGGTGGCCAGCAATGTAGATTTTCGCGTTTTCTAACATGAAGTTGAGAGGGGTTAAGCCGCCTGTCTTTGAGCTGGCACATCAACATCCGTATTTTTCCGACGAAGCAGTAGAGATGGAATCTGGCTGAAAATGAAGGCTGTCAATATGATCAGAAAAAGAACCGTATGAAGTCCTAAAGAAACAGAGACCAGCGTCAGAATAATAAAGTAGATGTTGGCTGCGTATAAAATAACAGCGGCCCGACGGTGACTCATACCCAAGTCAAGCAGTTGGTGGTGCAAATGGTTTCTGTCGGGACTGAAAGGGGAACGCTTATCAGCCAAACGTATGGTAAACACTCTGAGCGTATCTACGAGTGGGATAATCAGAATTGACAGCGAAAGCAATGGTGTCGGCAGTGGCTGATCTGAAAATAAACCGATGGTAATGTTTGAGTTCAAGAACTTGGTGCATAGAATTGCTAAAATAAGGCCTAAAATGAGTGCACCCCCATCGCCCATAAATATTCTGGCTGTAGCAAAATTGTAGCACAGAAAGGCCAGTAAAGAGCCCGCCGTAGCAAAAGCAAAGGCGGCAGCACTCATGTGCTCATTTAAAAAAAACAATGCACCAAATGCAATGGCCGCAATACTACCAATCCCTCCTGCCAGACCATTGATGCCATCAATTAAGTTAACAGCATTGATAACCACGATAAAAACAAAAAGAGTAAATGCTATGCTAGCCAAATAAGGTAATGTACCAACACCAAGCAGGCCGTGAAAGCTCTCGATGCGCACGTCGCCATACACCACCACAAGTCCAGAGGCCACCAAAAGCCCAACAAGCTTTTTAAGTGGGTCAATAGCAACTAAATCGTCTTTGAGGCCCAGCAAGAATACGATGACAAGCGAAAGAACGATCCAGCGGAGCAAGCTGAAATTAAAGCCATCTGCCCAGAAAAGGACTGAAAAGAAGATACCGGCAAATATAGCTACCCCACCCAAGGCAGGTATGGTATTGAGGTGTATCTTACGTTCATTCGTTTCATCGAAAAGCTTACGTATAGCAGCAAATTTAATGACATAAGGAACAGCAAAATAGGTAATCAGAAATGCTGTAATGAAGAACGTAAAAGTTTGTAGCATATAGTAGAGACCAGTCAAAATACAGCAATAGTATTCAGCCAGGCTTTATCTTGAGTGAAAGTATTTCCTTATTGCTAGCATATGTACTATGCAGTAAAATTGCACGGTTTTAAACTAATGTCGCAAATATAAGAATATTACTTTATAATTGATAGAGTACCAGAAACTAGCGTTAAAATTAATGTTTGACAAAGAATTGCTCTAATTTACTCAGGTTCTTCCACGCTAGGGCTAAATAGGGATTCTTAATACCATTAGACTTCAGGGCTCTAAAGTCTTCAGCTGATTTAAGCTTAATGTTTTTCAAACTTCGATTACTTGCCCCTCCTACTCGCATCTTAGTGATCACTTTAGGCAGGTATTTAAACTTAAGTGTGGTGTCTTGAAAAATGCGGAGCATAAAATCATAGTCTGCTGCTATTCTATAGTCTAAATTGAAAAGACCATGTTTTTCATACACTTCCTTCCGTAAGAACAGCGTTGGGTGCGCAGGCATCCAGCCTTTGCCCAATAAATCTGAAGCGAACGGCTGACTTTTCCAATACCTAATTATTTTGGAAGTATCTTCTTTATCTACATACTGCAAATCCCCGTAAACACCATCAATATTTTCTTCGTCAAAAATCTTAGCAATATCTGATAGGATAGTTGATGAGGCTAGAAGATCATCAGAGTGCACAAAACCGATAATATGCCCGCTGGCGTTATTAATTCCCTTGTTTAGTGCATCATAAATGCCCCTGTCTCTTTCTGAAATTATTTTTAAATTTTTTTTAAAATTTTGCTTAACAACAGATATTGTATTGTCTGTTGAGCCCCCATCAATCACAACAGTTTCTATCTGAGGATAAGTCTGTGAAGTAAGTGACTCCATAGCTGTGGCTACATTGGCTTCACTATTGTAGGTGGCAGTTATTACTGAAATTTTCATAAAAGCTAATGGGATTGATTGAGTTCTTTCATTTTCAATTCAATCATCCATTCGTATGTTTTTCGAAGTTTACAAAAAGTATAGCCAGCACGACCATTTAAAAAAGCCACCACGGATAACATAAAGACCAAAGAAAATGAGCCATGACCTATGTGGTAATTTATAAATTAATCTTTTTTGGGTCTTCCTCCTTAAAACAGGATCTAAAGAAAATAACCCTTGAAGAGTTACTTCGCCCTTTAACTCATCTTTCAACTTCATGGCTTCCATTTGAGAATAACGGTTGTGCTTATCAAACCACCAGCTAATGCCCTTATTGAAAGGATAATGTATTAGATGCTCGTACAATTTACCTTCTTCTCCAAGAGTTACATATTCCTCATTAATTTCCCTTTCGACCAGAACTTTACCATTTTTAAAAAGACGAGGAAACCATGTAGGATAGCCGCTGCTTTGTTTGATCCACTTACCTTGGAACATATCCTTGCGGCGCACCCTATACATTGTTACAGAGTTATTAGGAATAGAAACCGCTTTTAAGATTTCTGATTGAAGTTCAGGAGTCACTATCTCATCAGCATCCACCATCAAGATCCATTCTGCATCTTTAGATACAGAACCCAATGCAGCATTCCGTTGGCTGGCATAGTTGTCAAACCTGCGCTGATGTATTTTAGCCTTATAATTTTCAGCAATTTCTAGTGTACTATCAGTGCTGTAGGAATCAAAAACTATTATTTCATTCGAGAAAGATAAAGCCTCGAGACATTTGCCGAGTATCTTCTCCTCATTGTAAGTAAGTATTAAAGCACTAACCATTAAGAACTCTATTTTTTAAAAATTTCGCTGGATTGCCACCTACTACTGTCCATGGCTGTACATCTTTAAACACCGCTGCTCTAGCTCCAACTACGGCTCCTTCGCCTATTGTTACACCCATGCCTATAAAAACATCCGCACCAATCCATGCCTGATCTGCGATAGTAATAGGGGCGGTAATTAAAGGGGTTTGAGGATGAGTTATATCATGAGAAGCTGCACATAAATATGATTTTTGAGAGACGGTGGAATGGCGACCAATTATAATGGGGGCTACATTATAACAATCAACCTCAGGTGCTAGACATGAATATTCTTTCATAACCAAGTTCCAAGGCATATATATGCGTACATTAGAGTAAACTACAGCTGTAGAATGTAGTTTTGCACCAAATAATCTTAATAAAAATCTTTTCCAACCGCTCCCGATGCTTCGAGGTAACGGATAAGCAAATAAGGTCCAAACAATGGACCATAATAACCTTGCTACTTGGTTTCTCCAGGTCAGCTTATTTTGATATTGTGAAAGATCAATTTTTTGTTTTTCAATCTGCATAAATGAAACTTGGTTTTTCACTTTTGCCTAAGACCCATTGATATAGTTCAATAGTTTGCTTAGCAACAGCTTGAATACTATATTTTTCCTCTATTAGCTTTCTACCATTAATACCCATATTGAATAGAGAAAGGTTATCTTGAACAAGAGCTTCCTTTAAGCATTCAACCAAGGGGGCTATACCCTGGTTTACCCACCATCCAGCATTATAAGTTTGCAGATCTTCCCATGGAGCTCCCTTTGTAGTGATTACAGGCACACCACAGGCAAGAGCCTCAGCAACCACTATCCCAAAGTTTTCAGTAAAAGTTGGAAGCACAAATAAGTCTGCACCATGATAGGCACTAATCTTTTCCTCACCATACAGTGGTCCTATAATTGAAACTTCATCATGTAAATTTTTATTTACAATTAGCTTTTGAAGTTGCTGCACATAATTGCTGTCTCCGTTACCAGCGATATCAACAGTCCATTTATTTCTAATGCTAGGCGATACCAGAGACCAAGCGTTTATTAAATTTTCAATTCCTTTAACAGTATGAATTCGGGAAAGAAAAAGGAGTTTCCGCTATCTTTCTCAATGTTGGTTTCTTTTATGGGAAAACTAGTAATATCTATACCATTAGATATAGTCGCTATATTATTTTTAAAACCTAAGTTGACAATATTCCTTGTTTCTTTACATGCAGTTGCATGCACGCACGATGCGTATTGCAAATCCCTTTTTTGATACACATTGTAAGCGACTTTTTTCTTCCACTTTTTAAAATTCAATGCCCATGGTTCTAACATGCCTCGGGTAGAAATAATATACCTGACTTTTCGTTTACGCCCCCATTTAGCCATGTAATGAATTGTTAAGTCCCAAATACCATGACCATGCAAAATATCAATATTGGCGTCATCAAGATACTTAAGTAAGACTTCGTCTAAAATTTTTATGATCTAAATAGCATAATCTAAGATTCGGATGCGGACTTATTTTAAAATAAGGATTATCTGATAGTTTACAGACTATTGTCACCGTATGCCCTATTTTAGCTTGATGATATGCAACTTCAGAAACGCTCTGAGCTGGACCACCTGTACTTAAGTCGATAGAAGGAATAATATGTGTAATATTCATAGACTTTTCCAAGGTGCAGCTATTGTTTTGTCAGATACTAAACTTTCTAGCATGTATTTTGCAACTGATTTACCATTAATACTCTTACTCCATTCTAGTCGATTGTATCTTTCTGTTCGAATTTTCTCAATGTTACGGACACAGAATTGAATAGAAAGCTCTAAATCACCTTTCTTATTATGCGAGAAAACAAGACCGTTAAAGCCTGAATGAATTAATTCTTTAGCACCACAATTTTCGCTGCAAATAACAAACATCCCCGCCATTAAAGCTTCATTAATAACAGCCCCCCAACCATCATGTCTTGAAGGTAATATTAAAACATCGCATGATTCCATTTCTGCTATTGTCTCTTTATTCTTTTTTGTTCCATGAAAAGTAGACCGAATGTTATGGAGTAATGCAAAGCTTTCTAATGAGTGACGTTCTTTACCATCTCCTATAATGTTGAGTTCATAGTTATCATTTGGTAAACTAACCATAGACTTTAGAAGTAAGTCTAAACCCTTTCTTTTAATAAGCTGCCCTGCAAATAAAAATTTTACGTGTTGGCTACAATCATAGGTCATTAGAATAATTGGTCTCTCAGCAACACAATATATGAAAGGAACTATTTTAGAAGACGAAACACAAAACTTATTATACCAATCAAGTGCGTGATGCCCAATTGCAAAAATTTTATTGAAGTACTTAAAATATTTCTTCATCTAAAATGTAAGTTTTAATTAGATGTGCCCAATATGGATAACTGTAAAAGAATGGGCCCTCTACAATCAAATAACGAGTAACATCATACTTTAAGCTAGCTTTGAAGCCTTTGTAAATAACAGGTGACAACCTAAATCCAGAAAATAAATGATGTCCATCTGGATTATCAGTGAAGATGGATTCAATTTCCTGCTCATTCGGAGCAATAATTATTTTAAATAATTTCTTCTCTTGAATATCTGCTTCCCATCCCATACTCCTGCGATTCTCTGAAAGCACTTCAGGAATAACTAGTATTACTTCGATTTCGTCACTTATTGATTTTAGTTGTGCTATATAAGGCAACTGATGCGGAGATAGGATATTCTGCCAGAAAATAAGAGTCATAGTGTGTTCAAATTTGTAATTAGTTTACTAGTATATCTGTAATCATCACATACACCTAGCATTAACCAAAATAGGAAGAATAAACCAGAACCAGCTGAGAATATATATCCCTCAGCCATCATGTGCACTATAAAAAAACTAAGAAATGATCCTATCAATGCTAAAGAAGCCTGAGAATCATGACTATAGATAATGAATCTCAGGTTTAGGCCTAGTAGTATTATTAGAATTACAAATCCAAGTAGACCGGTCATGGATAACGCAACTAACCAAGATGAACCTGGCTCAATAGTTCCAGTCTCCTTATCGAATCCATGAGTTGTTAATATAGGATCGATAGAGGCAAAACCAATACCATATAGTGGTGAAGTCAGAAATTCATCAACTCTACTTTTCCATAACAGGTCTCTTGTCGCAGTTAACGATCCTTCGTCAGCTGTATATTCCATTTTTTCAGATAAACGACCTGTATAGGGTTCCCAAATAGGAAAAGTCAAAATTCCGAATACAAATATTGTAACTATAACTCGGGCATATTTCACCATATTTCCCTGATTAGTTTTGTATAAGAAGAATAATAAGCCAGCTATGCCACCTAACAAAGCAGATCTAGAGCCTGTAGCAACGCAAGTAATGAAGCAAAAAAATGTTAATATAATAAAGATTAACTTTTGTCTCCTATCAACGGCGATGAAGTACCATCGCAACGTAACAAGCATAGCTAAAGCTGCCATAGGCCCAAGCATCATAGAGTGATTAAATAACCCAGAATAACCACCTCTACCAATCATATTGGGAATACCTATAGCAATACCTAAAAAAGAAACAACAACTAGTAACACTAATGAAAAGCTTAGATATCGGTAGAGATACCATCTAAAATGATAAAACAATGGATTTTTAATTAATGGACCTATCAAGCTCGTTACAAGAATAAAAGCTAATAACCTTTCTTCAGGCTTAAAGTAGAATGGGATATCATTTAATAGAACACTTATCAAAGTCGCGAGATATAACATCGAACTAATTACGCTTAATCTTAGTCGCAATTGTGGAATTAGTACTAATGCTAACAAAACCACTAGACACAATATTAATACAGCGTAATATATATTCCCCAAGTTTAGCGCTAACATTGATACGTGTAAACACAATATAATGCAGCAAACAGTGCCAAGGATTTTTGTCAAAGTTTGCATCTAATAATAAAAATCAATCACACGATTAGAGGCTATCTTCCTCTTATTTAATATGATAGATTTGCACTTGTACAATGCTATCATTCCATGTAAGGGAAGTAAAGGTGAATTAAGATTTAACACACCATGTCTAAAAAAACTTAGGCACATTTTGAAGGTTAACAATGTTGCATGCTTAATTGGGAAGTGCTTCCAATAAAACATACCAAATGTTTTCATGTAATTGATCGCTCGAACTTTTTGTTCTGAAATAGGTAATTTTCGTGTTCTACTATCGTGAGCAATGACTATCTCTGGAGCAAATATAACTTCATAGCCTTTCTCCATCATTCGAAGTGAAGAATCAATTTCTTCCCCACCAAAGAAAAAATCCTCATCTAAGTAATCGATTTCAACTAAAGCAGATCGTCTAAAGGCATGACCAGCACCATGATAATTTTTTATAAGACGAGTTTTGGAGTCATTAGAATATACTCCTGTGTTTTTTATTTCTATTAAATAGGCTAAACATCCTGCGTTGGGATTTAAATCAAACAACTCAATAGTTTTTTCACATAAATCTAAAGGAGGATAGGCGTCATCGTCTAGATAAATAACAATATCACCTGTTGCTCGCTTAAAACCTGCATTTCTTCCAACAGACACCCCGCTATTATAGGACATTTGTATAAGTTGAAAATGAGGATAATTTAATTTTACAAACTCAGCAGAACCATCAGTTGAGCAGTTATCAACTACAATGACAGTATAATTGCCGTACGATAGTTGACTAAGTTTTTGTAAATTTATTTTTAGTTCTTCAATTCTGTTATAACTGAGAACTACTATATCAATTTTTGCCATTACCTTAATAATTATTTTAGTAGAAACTTTAACCTGATAAAGAAGCTTCTATCGATAATGTAAACAACCAAACTTTGTACAATAAAGAGACATGCTGTTAAAATAATAACATGACTTAACAACTGTATCGAAAACAAGCTAGATATGACCCATGTAGCAAGGATTGAAGTGACAAAAAAGCAAAGCCCTTTTACTAAAGGAAAAAGGAACTCGGCAACAGGTAACCCCATTATTTTACTTGCATATACCGGTATAATTATTATATTTTTACAAAAAGCGATAATAATGCCTGATATTGGAATACTATAAAATGAAAGGTTTGTAAACTTTATAAATATTAATGAAAGTAGTAAGTGAGCTATGCCAAACAAAAATTGAAGCTTTCCTGGGGTTTTAACTTTATTATAAGCGGTGAAAATTGCGAATAAAACATTGACGGGTAAACTAAATAAAACTGATACAGTTAGCAATTTGAGCAGTAGTGAGTACTCTGCAAATTGAATTCCCAACCATAAAGTGAGAATCTCTTGACTAAAAATAAACAATACACTTACTAAAACTGATATAGGATATAAGATTAAAAGAATTGAAGCTTTTACTGTATCAGCTATTTCAGCAAATTCACCTTTAGAATAATGTATAATTATGACGGGTATTAAAATTCCAGAAATTAAGCCAACACCAACCCGGAGAACATTTAATAATTGAGTAATTGCACCAAAAGATCCCGAAATAGCTAAGTCGAAAAAAAGGTTAAAGATGTAAATATCCATGCTTACGAGCATTAAGGTTCCAATTCTACCTAGGGACAACCAACCCCCCATTTGAAACAATTCTTTTGCCTTACCAGATTCAAAATCTTTTATATCGACATTTATAGTACTTTTGAAGCTTCTCCAATAGACTAAACTAATTATAAATGAAAAAACTGAAGCCAAAATATACGCTAAGCCTACATATTTCAATGTTGCACTATCAAAATAAAAAAAGATAAGTATAAAAAATACCCTAGCAATTTTATATCCTACTTCAATTATACTGTCAAGATCAACTCTATTATAAACAAATAAGATAGATCTGAATGCACTGCCAATTATCTGGATGCTAAATCCTATATATGTTAAAAATATTAAATATCTTGTATCAGCTATAAAATTCCCTGGGATATTGATGAATGTTTGCGGAAAATAAGATATGAATGCAAAAGGTAATAATAATACACTAACAATAGCTATTAACCCAAAAAGTGCTGTATTAAATACTTTTTTTACTATTTAATAAGTCGGCTTTTTGAATATAAAATGTTAGATATCTATTTATTGATCCTTTCAAAGACATAGTCACAATACTTACCGCCTCCATGAAGACTAAAGTTAACGGAATCATACTATAACCTTCTGCTCCAAGCTCTCTTAGCAAATAGGGTGTAAGTAGAGCTGTTATCAATAAATTAATACCGAAATCACTAACTTTTAGAAAAAGATTCTTTAAGATCTGACCGTTAAATTTAAATAACACATCCTATGCGATAAGTTTATGACAATACTTTCACTTGATCCAAAGCCAATTCTATAGCCTCTTCTTGACTTTCAGCAAATACAGATTGGGGAACGTCTTTTAGCCATGTATTATAAAACCTACTATTTTTTCCGTAGGAGTTATCTAAAAAAATTGATGGTATACCTAGAAGTAGAGAGAAAATATGTCCATGAAGACGAGTGGTGATATTTACTTTATATTTCGACAAAAAATTGATACCCATATTAATATAGCCCTCCCGGTTCATCGGTGGATATATTCCCCAATTTGGGTTTACCAAACTAAAATTGGGTTTCTTAGAAAAAACAAAACTTGATAACTTTCTATTTAGCACCATCCAAAGTATGTGCTTTTGTCTGAAAAAAGTATCGTTGTGAGTAGGCCAATCTAGAACATCGAATAAATTTTTATCAATTGTAAGGTTATTTAATTCTTTAAGCTCATTATCATTTCTTTTTAGAAACAAAACTTTATCT
>NZ_AKIS01000192.1:0-16113 GCF_000277005.1 Pontibacter sp. BAB1700
CGTCGTAGTGTACATCGATCGTGCTCAGACGTAGYGCTGKGCTTTATGCGCATGACCATCGGCAAGGGCAAGGCCAACTATTGGCCAAACTCCATCGGCAATGGCTGCCCGATGATGACGCCTGAAGCCATGGGCGGCTATGTGCATTATATGGAGAAAGTCGAAGGCCATAAGATAAGAGCCCGCAGCGAAAGCTTTAACGACCACTACAGCCAGGCTACCCTGTTTTGGAACTCCCTCACCGAGCCTGAAAAAGAGCACCTGGTATCGGCGGCGCACTTCGAACTGGGCAAGGTAGAGCGCAAAGAGATCCGCAGACGGCAGGTTGCCAACTTCTATAAAGTAGACCCGCAGTTCGCGGCCCTGGTAGCTGCCGGCATTGGTGTGGAGATGCCTGTTGACCAGGACTCAGAGCCTACAGGCAATTTTGTGAAGGACGATGCCTCCGAGAAGATCAAAAAAGGCAAGTCGGTGAAAGAATCTCCGGCCATCAGCATGGAGAAAAACAAGATCGAGACAGCCAAGTCCAGGAGAGTGGCAATCCTGATCGAAGACGGCTTTGACTACAACGAAGTGATGCAGGTGAAGGAGGCCCTGGAGGCAGCCGGAGCACATCCGAAGATCATCTCCAAGCTGCTCGGAAAACGCGTTTCCAGCACCGGCCAGGAAATAGAGGTGGACAAGCACCATGTGTCAGCCGACTCCATCATGTTTGATGCAGTGTACATACCGGACGGCGAAAAGAGCGTGCGCAAGATGATGGGCCTGGGCGATGCGCTGCACTTTGTGGCCGAGTCCTTCAAGCACTGCAAGCCGATCGCTACCTCTGGCTTCGGCATTAATCTGCTCGAGAAGGCCTTTGTGGTTGGCGTTAATTTCGCTGAGAAAGATTCAGGTAAAGTGATGTCACACTCCGGCGTAGTAACTGCCGGCTCCGACGCCGACGCCGGTGATTTCGCCGATAAGTTTATTGAGGCCATTAAAATGCACCGCCACTGGGACCGTGAACGCCACATGACCCCAGCTTAAGTATTTAATGTTTGTTATTGATTGTTTGTTTGGAGCAAAGGCCGCGAATTTCGCGGCTTTTGCTTTTTAAGCTCAGTGGACTTAGCTAAAGTTTCAAACAACAATACTTTGTATTTTAGTTACGCAGGTATAGCTTGTCAGAATCTTTATATAGGCCCCCTACCCCAGGGATTTACATTTACGAGTGTCATCCCCCTGGCCCTTCGAAGGGTAGGGCCGTCGATTTTGTGTCAAGACAAAAAGTGAGGCCCGCCCGGCCAGGGCAAGCAACAAAGCGTTACTAGTTGCCACAGCCACCGCTACGCCAGTTGCAAACTGGCCTCATGCACAACCATAAGTTGCGCTCCGCTAAACTTGCGGTATACCTATACCTTGGCCGGAGGCATTACTATAATAGTGAAGGGGGGCGCTTACGCAGTGCACTATACCTGCAGCAAGCAACAACACAACCTCAAGCAATTCCCAAAATCCATTATCTTTACGAACACCTCTACACGAACCATGTCAAAACACAGCTATACCCTGAAAGCCACCACCCTGGCTTTGTCACTGGCTATATTCGGCGCATGCAGCAAAGGCCCTGCTACTAGCGCCTATACCTTACCTGTCGAAACTGGTGTATCCAGAACACTGGCCGAGTACCGCAACCAGACGCTGCGCAACGTGCAATACGACATCAAGCTGCAGATCCCCACTGGTAAGGAGGCGCCTATACCTGCATCTGAAACTATTTCGTTCAACCTGCTTAACAGGGAACAAGCCCTGCAGATCGATTTTAAGGAGCAGCCAAGCCACCTGCACGCTGTGCGGGTAAATGGAAAGCAAATACCGATCGAATTCGAGAACGAGCATATTGTGATCGGGCCGCGTTACCTGAAGGAAGGGCAGAACCAGGTGCAGATTGACTTCACGACTGGCAACCTGTCGCTCAACCGAAACGAAGACTACCTCTATACCCTGCTCGTGCCTGATCGTGCCCGTACCGTGTTCCCCTGCTTCGATCAGCCGGACCTGAAGGCGGTGTTCAATCTCACGCTCACGCTGCCGCAGGACTGGAAAGCACTAGCCAATGCCCCGCTACAGGATTCGTTGCTGACCGGCGCTACCAAGACCTATACCTACCTGCCTTCCGATACCATCCCGACCTACCTCTTCTCGTTTGTGGCCGGCGACTTCCGGAAGGTAAGCAACAGTGACCGGGGCCGTACCATGCACTTCTACCACCGCGAGACAGATCCGGACAAGCTGAAAAGTATAGATCCGATCTTCAGCATCCACCGTGATGCGCTGGCTTTTATGGAGGACTATACACGTATCCCCTACCCTTTTCAGAAGTTTGACTTCGTGGCTATACCTGACTTTCAGTACGGGGGCATGGAGCATGTAGGAGCAATCGACTATAAGGCCTCTACCCTCTTCCTGGACGAAGGCGCTACGAAAGACCAACTGGTGGGACGCTCCAACCTGATCGCGCATGAAACGGCGCACATGTGGTTCGGCGACCTGGTGACGATGCGCTGGTTCAACGATGTGTGGATGAAAGAGGTGTTTGCCAACTTCATGGCTGATAAGATCTCCAAGACAACGGTGAAGGACAGCAACTACGACCTCAAGTTCCTGATCGACCACTTCCCGGCAGCTTACAGCGTGGACCGCACGGCAGGTGCCAATCCGATCCGCCAGGACCTGGCGAACCTGCAGGATGCCGGCACGCTGTACGGCCACATCATCTACCACAAGGCCCCTATCATGATGCGTCAGTTGGAGCGGCTGATGGGCGAGCAGGCTTTTCAGGAGGGCCTCCAGGTATACCTGAAAACATACGCCAACAGCAACGCCACCTGGCCGCAACTGATCGAGATACTGGATGCCCGCACTCCGACGGACCTACAAGCATGGAACCAGGTATGGGTGAATGAATCGGGGCGGCCGGTATATGACTGTAAGCTGGATATAGAAGATGGAAAGATCAGTGTTTTTTCTATTTCCCAAAAAGGCGAAGACGGATCGGATCGTCTGTGGCCTCAGCTCTTTGAAGTAGCCCTGGTATATAATGACCGCATTGAGGAATATACAGTGAACATGGACCAGCCTTCCATTGAGTTCCAAGAGGTGATCGGCAAAGAGTGGCCACTTTATGTGCTGTTTAACTCCTCCGGACAAGGCTACGGGACCTTCCCCATTGATGCCCGGGGCATAAGCTACCTACCCAAGCTGCAGAACCCTGTGATGCGCGCATCGAGCTACATTAATCTGTATGAAAACATGCTCAACGGAGTAGATATTACGCCCGACATGATGCGCTACATTACACTACTGCAATCATCTAACGAGCAGGAAGAGCTGAACCTGAAGCTCTTGACGGGCTATCTGACTGACACATTCTGGAAATTCACCAGCCCGGAGCAAAGAGGCAAATTAGCCCCTGCCTTCGAAAAAAATCTATGGGACGCGATGGAGAAACAAAAGTCTGCCAACAACAAAAAGCTCTTTTTCAAAGCCTACCAAAGCATTGCCCTGACCAAAGAAGCACAGGACCGGCTGCACCAGGTATGGGAAGCGCAGAAAGCACCGGCAGGCGTCACGCTCAATGAAGATGACTATACCTCCCTGGCCCTCTCACTGGCCGTTCGTGACTATGCCAACTCAGCAGATATACTGCGCCAGCAGCTGTCCCGTATCAAAAACCCGGACCGTCAGAAGCGACTGCAGTTCCTGATGCCGGCACTGTCAGATGACGAAAAGGTGCGCGATGCCTTCTTTGCCTCGCTCAAAGACCGCAGCAACCGCGACAAGGAGGCCTGGGTTGGGGCGGCCCTCTCCTACCTGCACCACCCGCTGCGCGCCGCCTCGTCAGAGAAATACCTGCGTGAGAGCCTGGAACTGGTAGAGGAAATACAACTAACCGGCGACATCTTCTTCCCGACTAACTGGCTGCAGTCGACCTTCAGCCATTACCAGACTCCGACTGCCGCGGCGACTATACGCACCTTCCTGACCGAGCACCCGGACTACAACCCGAAGCTCAAAGGCAAGATTCTGCAGGCTGCGGATCATGTGTTCAGGGCGGAGAAGCTGGCGAGATAAGTTTGGGAGTTAAAACAAGAAGCCCGCTACTCACGCAGCGGGCTTCTTTATTTCTATAATTACTATTCGATTACATATCCAGCACCAGCGCGAAGATAAGCGGCGCTACAATCGTGGCGTCTGATTCGATCATGTACTTTGGCGTGTCTTTACCGAGTTTACCCCAAGTGATCTTCTCGTTTGGCACAGCGCCTGAGTAAGAACCGTAGCTGGTAGTAGAATCGGAGATCTGAGCGAAGTAGCCCCACAACGGAACACCATCGCGCTGCAAATCCTGGTGCAGCATCGGCACCACGCAGATCGGGAAGTCACCGGCTATACCGCCACCAATCTGGAAGAAACCGATCGTTGATTCTTCCTTGGCTGTGTTGGTATACCAGTCAGCCAGCTCGATCATGTACTGTATACCTGTTTTCATGGTATGCACATTCTTGATGTCGCCGCTGATCACGTGACCGGCGTAGATGTTACCCAGCGTAGAGTCTTCCCAGCCCGGCAGATGATCGGCAGGTTTTTCTTGGCCGCCTCCAGCATCCAGCTGTTCTTCGGATCGATCTGGTAGTACTGCTCCAGCTCGCCACTCAACAGGATCTGGTAGAAAAACTCGTGCGGGAAGTAAGCTTCTCCTGCTTTGTCAGCTTTTTCCCAGTACTTCAATACCACATGTTCCAGACGACGCATGGCCTCTTCCTCAGGTATACAGGTATCAGTTACGCGGTTCAGGTGACGGCTCAGCAGTTCTTCTTCGTCAGCGGCCGACAGTTCGCGGTAATGCGGTACGCGCTCGTAAAAATCGTGCGCTACCAGGTTGAAGATATCCTCCTCCAAATTGGCACCTGTACAGGAGATCGCGTGGATTTTATCCTGGCGGATCATCTCAGCCAGAATGATACCCAACTCAGCCGTAGACATGGCACCAGCCAGCGTCACCAGCATTTTACCGCCGTTGTTGAGGTGTGTCTTATATCCTTCGGCTGCGTCGATGAGCGAGGCTGCGTTGAAGTGCTTGTAGTGCTTTTTTAAAAATCAGATACTTCCATTTTCCTTGTGTTTATACTTTGTACTAATTCGTGTTTATACTCCTGTAACCCGATATGAGTTAAAAAAAGATCTTCTTCCGCAAAGATATACTTTAATACAACATGCCTCTTCGCTTACTTCGAAACCAGCTTCAGTCCGATGATAGAGCCGATGAGCAGGAAGATGAAGAACAGCCGCCAGAGGTCAGCAGACTCCTTGTAAAGCAGCATACCAACCAGCACCGTACCCACTGCGCCTATACCTGTCCAGATGGCGTAAGCCGTGCCCATCGGGATAGTCTGGATCGCTTTGTTCAGCAGAAAGAAGCTGGTGGAAATGCACAGGAAAAACCCAACAGACCACTTCATTACACTGAAGTTGTTGGATAGCTTAAGGCAGGTAGTAAACCCGACCTCAAACATGCCCGCCATGATTAGATAGATCCAGCCCATTTACTTTTTTTACAAAGGTCGGGACTCCGGGCCGGAAGAAATTTAACAAATGTTAAAAAATCACCTGACCTCCGCCCGGATGCGGCTGAGGGTAACCTGCGTGACGCCCAGGTAAGAGGCGATCTGGTTGAGGGGCACGCGCTGGATCAGGGCGGGGTTCTGCTGCAGCAGGGCCTTGTAGCGCTCGGTGGCTGACTGGAACTGAAAGACCATGAACCGCTCCTCTGTTTTTATGAGCTCGTACTCGGCCAGCTTGCGGCCCCAGTTTGCCAGCTCGATGTTGGTCAGGTATAGCTCCTGCAATTGGGCCAGGTCCATGGCCTGCACCACCGAATTTTCGAGCAGCTCCACGGTTTCGTAGCCAGGCTTGTTGGCCACATAGCTGTAGTAGGAGAAAACCAGGTCGCTCTCGGCACCGAACCAAAAGGTCACCTCCTGATCGTTGCGGTAGCAGAAGGCACGTGCGATGCCACGCTCAATAAAGAACACCTTGTTGCTCACCTGCCCCTCCCGGAAAAGGATATGCCCTTTGGGCAACTCCTGCCGCTGCATCAGCGCCGTGAGCTGCTCAAAGGATCTATCCGAAATAGGGTATAACTGCCGGATGGCCTGTTCGATGGTCTGCACCATTTGCTTTTGCAAAAAGGTTACTTGGCTGGTTTCTCGATCACGAGATTGTGGTTGGTGTAGATACAGATGTCGGCGGCGATGTTGAGGCTTTCGCGAACCATATCCTCGGCCGAGAGGTGTGGAGCATGCTTCTTCAGGGCCAGTGCCGCTGCGTGTGCAAACATACTGCCTGAGCCGATAGCGGCAATCTGGTTGTCTGGTTCCAGCACGTCGCCCGTACCGGAGATGATCAGCAACTCCTCTTTGTTGGCTACCACCATCATGGCCTCCAGTTTGCGCAGGTACTGGTCTTTGCGCCAGTCTTTGGCCAGCTCAATGGCAGCACGCTTCATGTTGCTCTGGTAGGCATTCAGCTTCTCCTCGAAACGCTCGAGCAGCGTGAAGGCATCGGCGGTGGAACCGGCAAAGCCCGTCACGATCTTGCCGTCGAGCAGCTTGCGGATCTTTTTGACATTGCTCTTGGCCACATGCTTGTCCATGGTGGCCTGTCCGTCGGCGCCTACACATACTTCACCGTTGTGGTATATACCTACTACTGTAGTTGATCTTATTTTTGCCATCTCTGTGTTTTGGTTTATGTGAAAGGTATACGGCTATACCTTAAAAAGCTTTAGCTACAGCCAGGACTTCTGCAAACAAAACGCCAAAGGTATAGCAGCCGACAAATTGTCGGGTTAGAAACAAACTATACCATGGCACCATATCTTAAAGAAGCTGTATCTTAGCGTTGCAGGAGCTTAAAAATTAGAATAACACACTGCCCGTTACTTCACAACACTAAATCGTATGCTGACATTGTTCAGGTTATGGAAGCTTGCTTTAAGCCGACAAAACATGCATCTGGCAGGACGTTTATGCACGTTCCTGACACTCCTGCGCATTCATATACAGGCCAAGTTTGATAACAGACCCGATGGACTCATACAGATTCAATTCGAAGGTTACACTATGGTGAGCTATAGCTATGTAACCATTATTGAGCTATATATTGAGATTTTTATCAAACAGGCATACCGTTTCGAAACCACCATTGCTCGGCCAATTATTATAGATTGCGGTGCAAATATGGGCATGTCGTTACTATACTTTAAACGGCTATACCCTCAGTGCGAAGTTTGGGCTTATGAAGCCAATCCAGATGCCTTCACCTTGTTGCAACTCAATGTAGCACTCAACAAGTTGGAGGGTATACATTTGTTTAACTATGTACTTTCAGATACTGACGAAGAAGTTGACTTTTATATACCTACAACCAGAGCAGGACTGAATGGTTCTTTAGACCCCACAATTGCAAAAGGCATGAAGCAGCGCTTAAAGGGCTATAGACTATCAGGCTTGATGCCCTTCAACATAGAAATCGATTTCGTAAAGATAGATACTGAAGGAGCAGAATTCAACATTTTGGCAGAATTGAGTGAATCCGGACGATTAAACGACATAAAGCAGTATGTCGTAGAACTGCATGCCAGCAGTGAAAATATACAACTGCAATACAACAGATTACTAAACTTTTTTGGCTCATCGTATATTCATACTTCCGTAAGCGACCAGTATACTAAAGGTTACCCACATGTGATCAAATTTTGCAGAAAGGACCTGCTTGCAGGCCCGTACCTATAAGCTGCTGGCTGCAAGCTTCTGCCAAATCATGCCGTCTTTTGCTATCTTTGCCCTTGCAACTAGATACTCAGCTTCTAAATACTTACGATATGAGCAAAGCAAATTGGGTGACCGTAAAAGAATACGAAGACATCACCTATAAGAAATGCAATGGCGTGGCCCGTATTGCCTTCAACCGTCCGAACGTGCGTAACGCCTTCCGCCCGAAAACGGTGGGCGAACTGTTTGAGGCTTTTTTGGACGCCCGTGAAGATACCTCGATTGGGGTGGTGCTGTTCTCAGCCGAGGGACCTTCTACCAAGGACGGGGTATACTCCTTCTGCAGCGGTGGCGACCAGAATGCCCGTGGTCACCAGGGTTATGTAGACGAGGCAGGTATGCCGCGACTGAACATCCTGGAAGTGCAGCGCCTGATCCGCTTTATGCCGAAGGTGGTGATTGCTGTGGTGCCGGGTTGGGCCGTAGGTGGCGGACACTCGCTGCACGTGGTGTGCGACCTAACGCTGGCTAGTAAGGAGCATGCGATCTTTAAACAGACCGACGCCGATGTGACCAGCTTTGATGGTGGCTATGGTTCGGCTTATCTGGCCAAAATGGTGGGTCAGAAACGTGCCCGTGAGATTTTCTTCCTGGGCCGCAACTACTCTGCACAGGATGCCTACGACATGGGTATGGTAAACGCCGTGATTCCGCATGCCGAGCTGGAAGACACTGCTTACGAGTGGGCGCAGGAGATCCTGGCCAAGTCCCCTACATCGATCAAGATGCTCAAGTTCGCTTTCAACCTGACCGACGACGGCATGGTGGGCCAGCAGGTGTTTGCCGGCGAAGCTACCCGCCTCGCTATATGACCGACGAAGCCAAAGAAGGCCGCAACGCCTTCCTGGAGAAGCGCAAGCCGGATTTCTCAGACATCAAGTGGATTCCGTAAGGTATAGCTGCATTATAAAGGTATAGCAAAGCCGCTCCGTTTTGGAGCGGCTTTGCTGTTTTTTTGGTAATGAGCTGTTGCGGATAAATACAATTCATAACCTTAAGGATCGAGTATTTAAGAGGTCTGCACCCCTTACTAAAACTAACTACCAATAAATCAACCACATTAATCTGATATAACGGGTATACCCGTTTTACCCGGTTATATCAGATTATTTCTACGCTTTTATCAGGTCATTTCGCTACATGATATGCTTATTTCTCCTTAACGCATAGTAGGAATGTATAATTAAATATACATTAAGAAGGCATCACGCCAAATCTATATCCGATTTCAGGTTTAAATCACCGCAATAGATCTTGCTAGAAATAATTCAGTTGAGGAATGATTTGTTTTCAGTAAGATTTCTTATATTGAATAAGTAAGCTATATAAGCTCTAAAAGAACTAAATGCCAGTTTCAGGTAAACTAAGACTATAATGAGTGGAAGCTAGCAACTCCACACATAGTGCAGATAAAAGGAGTAGGTACTCCTGCTAGCAAATAGTTGGACCTCATATTAGTTAGAAATGTTCATTGGAAAGAAAGAGAAAAAGCCTGTATTTGACTTAGAAGGATTCGGCCTATTAGAATTGAATACCGACAAAAGTGGGAGTGAATGGTTTGGGAAAGTTCAGAATATTTCAAAAAACCATACTATAGAACTTTCGATTGAAGTAGAAGACAATTCTTCGCCCTCGCTTAATCAGGTTGAGTCTATAAAGCGATTTACTGAAAGTATTGAATGCATAGAGCAAGCTATTTATAAATACATCCACGATTGCTTTGAAGGTACAAAGTGGCAAAGGACAGAAGAAGACTTGAAAAAGATGTATTTTCTCTCGGCTATAACCCTCAAAAGTGATAATGCTGACATATGGGTTACACTTGAGCCACAGATAGATGTCCCCACAATTTTTAACTATCTTCCTCGACTCACCTTGAGAAACAATGAAATAGTGTGGAGTAACCTAAAATAAATACGTAGCCCAACACGGCACAGGCTCCACACTCGGCTGTGCCTCGTTCGCAGCCTGTCCTAATCCGTTATCTGTATTAAAAATTGCACCCCATCCCATAAAGTCAACCGTGATCTTGATCTGGAAAGCAGGAAATTAGAATAACAGCACACATACTTTTACATAATGTCCGGAGCACATAAAGTGACAAATTCTGATTCGTTTATCTCTGTTTGAGTAGTCGTGTTTTCTTCACTTTCGTTCGATCTAAATGTATTGCTACATTGACCGAGCACCACCCAAATAATTACAAAAATTAGAATTGTACTGAAGCATCCTCACCTAGTTTTTTAGCACCATAGCCAGCAATCAATCCTCTGAATAATTTATTCATAGTAGTATTTTTATGTTTCTCGTAAGAAACGATATTTGGAATATGAAGTTTTGTTTGCTTGCCTAAACGTACCTATAAAGTTATTTGCATAAGGTTATATGGCAGGCTTGCTGCTTTATACTAGTCTAAAGGAGTAATAAGGTGGAGTATGGGAGAAGACTTATATGGACTTTCTACAGAAGCTTTGTGCTGGCTTCGATTGTGATTACCATTTGCTGTATCAAACTACTCTGGGATTACGATTTCATGATATTCGGCATTCTGTTTTGGTTTAAAGTGGCCACCCTTGGTATTGTATTTTACTTTATTAATAGCAATAAAAGCAACCATTATTATCAAAACCTGGGCGTGTCAAGGACTGTGCTCTGGGCAGCTACCTTGAGCTTTGACCTTTTCCTGTTTATATTTCTCACCGTTCTTGCCTTCAAAATCAGATGACCCACAAACTGGAAGCAGACAGTATTCAATTGGAGTATGATGGAAGAAGGATACTTTCCGACGTCTATGTAAAATGCGAAACAGGGGGAATAACTGGTCTGCTTGGTAGGAACGGACAAGGTAAATCCTGCCTGATGAAAATCATATACGATATTCTAAAGTGTGACAAGTCCGTCAGGTTCGATAATAAGATTCAGTTTGAAGCTTTCAAGCGCCCCGACTTACTTCTTTACCTTCCTCAGTTCAACTTTATACCACCACATATTAGTTTGAAAAGGATATTCAGTGACTTTGAAATGGACTACGCATCATTTGCGCATTGATTTCCGGAATTTATGATAAAGTATAAGTCTTCTATCGGTAATCTATCTGGTGGTGAGCGTAGGTTAGTTGAAATTTACTCAGTTGTGAAATCGGTGTCTCAGTTTGCCATGCTTGATGAGCCATTCATGCATCTGAATCCGATACAGATTGATAAGGTAAAAGACTTTCTTGTTGAGGAAAAGCAAAACAAAGTGCTCATCATAACAGACCACATGTTCAGGCATGCCTTAGATATTTGTGATACTTTATACCTGCTAACAAATGGTAAGACTCACCTGGTAAGTACACCTGAAGAAATAGAGGAACTTGGTTATGCAAGGGTATAATGCATGGTGAAAATCTGGAGCATACTTAGCTAAGCCTTAGTTAAGCACGTTGTCAGAATCTAAAACAGTAAAGCAAAACTCGTCAATGACATGGAAAACGAAAAGGCATTTGTAAGGCATTTTTCCAGGCAGGGGTTCCCCAACCTGAGAAACTGGACATCATCGCCCAGCACTTTCACGAGAAGCTGATTGACAAACACGACCACCTCCTGAGCGAAGAAAAATCAGTCAGGAATACTTGCTGCTCGAAAGTGGTTTTATGCGTGCTTATTCGCTCGATACAGAAGGCGACGAAGTAACCACCGCCTTCTATGGGGCGGGGCAACCTGTATTTGATGTGGCTTCCTTTTTTATGCACACGCCTGCCAAAGAGAGTATTCAGGCCCTGGCCCCCTGTAGTGGCTGGGTCATTTCTTTTGATGATCTGAACAAGCTCTTTCATAGCATACCTGAGTTCAGAGAAGTTGGCAGAGGGATATTAGTAAAAGGATACGCCTCTCTCAAACTGCGCATGCAATCCATGAT
Organism: Pontibacter sp. BAB1700; assembly: GCF_000277005.1. NCBI lineage: Bacteria > Pseudomonadati > Bacteroidota > Cytophagia > Cytophagales > Hymenobacteraceae > Pontibacter > Pontibacter sp. BAB1700. The sequence continues at coordinate 11,778 of NZ_AKIS01000192.1, forward strand.
TACAGAGACGGCCGAAATACGCTATGCCATGCTGCTGCATTCGAACCCCGAAATATTCAGGCAGGCACCTCTCAAACACATCGCCTCTTACCTGGGCATCACCGACAGCTCGCTTAGCCGTATCCGGCGGGACATCAGTAGACAACACAAGTAAAATTTTTTACAGTCTGCTCTACTTCTTGCCAAATGGCAAGTGTATTGGCGCGCCAGTGTGTTTACTTTGAATCGTAATTCATTAAACGCAATGGCATTATGGAAACATTACCGCTTTACATTTATGGCACCTTTGTACCCACGGTACTTGCTGCCGCTTACATTTTTTCGAAAGCCTCCCATACCCGCTGGCTCTTTTATGTCTTCCTTGGTTGGATGGCACTGACAGCTGCATTGGCCTGGGGTGGTTTCTTTACGGTGACAGACACCTTGCCGCCCCGCTTTCTGGTAGCCGTGTTGCCCCCGCTCCTGGGTCTTATTGCAGCTTTTTGTTCTCCTAAGGGAAGGGCCTGGCTCGATACTTTCGATTTGAAAACCCTTACGCTCCTGCAGGTCATGCGCATACCTGTTGAACTGGTACTGTTCTGGCTCTTCCTACACCAACTCACGCCCGAACTCATGACCTTCCAGGGAAGGAACCTGGATATTGTATCCGGTATTACGGCCCCGTTGGTATACTATCTGGCATTCGTGCGAAACAAGTGGCGCCCCGAACTGCTAATAGGCTGGAATATAGTCGCACTTGGCCTGCTGATCTTCACGGTAAGCAATGGTGTGCTCTCCGCCCCCTCCCCATTTCAGCAGTTTGCCTTTGAGCAACCCAATGTGGCCGTACTACTCTTTCCTTTTATCTGGCTGCCTGCTGTAGTAGTGCCCATCGCTTATTCCGCCCATATTATCTCCATCAGACAGCTGTGGAAGGCATATAGGAGGAATAGGAAATTTATATATAATTTAGGGTCAGTTAAGCAGATTTAAAAACCACTACATGCACCCACAAGTAAACGACTACATCAACACATCCGAAAAACACAAGGAAACCCTTGAGGCTCTACGCCAACTGGTTCACGACACCGTACCTGGCGTAGCAGAGGAGTTTAAGTGGAGCCGCCCTGTTTTCCGCTCCGACAAAGACTTTGCTTACCTTAAAACTGCCAAAGCCTATGTCACACTCGGCTTTTTCCAGTTCAGTAAACTCAAGGACCCAAACGGCTTGCTGGAAGGAACCGGCAAAGACATGCGCCACATCAAGATCAAAAGTGTGCAGGATATCGATCGCGAACTGCTGAGGGAGTGGTTTAAAGCCGCAGCGGTATAGCCAAACCAGACCGCTCACGTATACCCGCCTATGAAAACCGAGAAAGAGAAAATGCTGGCGGGAGAATTGTACGACCCGCTGGACAAGCAGATATCGGACGAGCGCCTGCAGGCGCGGCTGCTCCTGAAAGAACTCAACGACAGCCGGGAAGACCAGGCAGAAGAACGCAGCCGCCTCCTGAAAGCCCTCATCCCACATACTGGTGATGGGCTTTGGGTACAGCCTCCCTTTTACTGCGACTACGGCTACAACATGATCGTGGGCGAACGAGTGTTTTTCAACTTCAACTGTGTGGTGCTCGATGTGGCAGAGGTGCGCATTGGAAGTCGCACCCTGTTCGGCCCCAATGTGCAGGTATACACGGCCACTCACCCGATGGACTATCGGGAACGTGCTTCCGGGCTGGAGTTCGCCAAATCTATCTCGATCGGAGAAGACGTCTGGATAGGCGGTAGTGCTGTGATCTGCCCTGGCGTGACGATCGGGGATCGCAGCGTAATCGGGGCAGGCAGTGTGGTGACCAAAGACATACCTGCTGATGTGTTTGCGGCGGGCAATCCCTGCCGGGTGATACGGCAGCTGAATGATAATTAGAATGACCAAGCAGGTATAGCTTCTCTACAATCACAAAGGGCCTCTCCGTTTCCGAAGAGGCCCTTTGCTTTGTCTATTTAAAATTACTTATACCAGTATTCTCACCGGGTTCTCAAGCAGGTTCTTGAAGGTCTGCAGGAAGGCAGAACCAACGGCGCCGTCTACTACACGGTGATCACAGCTAAGCGTTACTTTCATCACGTTACCGATTCTGATCTGGCCGTCGCGCACAACCGGAGTCTGCTTAATGCCACCCACAGCCATGATGCAGGCATCCGGCGGGTTAATGATGGCAGTAAACTCTTCGATGCCGAACATACCCAGGTTGGAGATGGTAAACGTGTTACCCTCCCAGTCAGATGGCTGCAGCTTCTTGCTCTTTGCCTTGCCGCCCAGGTCCTTCACTTCAGCAGCGATGGTTGAAAGCGACTTGTAGTCGGCGTTGCGTACCACTGGAACCAACAGGCCTTCTTCTACCGCCACAGCCACACCGATGTTGATGTGCTTGTTATAGCGGATCTTGTCGCCCAGCCACGAGGAGTTCACGGCAGGGTGCTGACGAAGCGCCGCAGCGGCCGCCTTGATCACCAGGTCGTTGAACGATACTTTTACCGGAGACACTTCATTGATCGACACACGGGCCTCCATGGCCTTGTCCATGTCGATTTCCATGGTCAGGTAGAAGTGCGGTGCAGAGAACTTGCTTTCAGCCAGACGACGGGCAATCACCTTGCGCATCTGCGACACGTTCACTTCTTCGTATGAATCGGCCGGAGCGCCAGGTATAGCCTGTGCAGATGGAGCAGCAGCAGGAGCCTTGGCAGCCTCTTTCTGCGGAGCAGCTTCAGATGGCTTGAAGTTCTCCACGTCGCGCAGCACAATACGGCCACCTTCGCCTGATCCTTTGATCTGGCTGAGGTTAAAGCCTTTCTCTTTGGCTACTTTCTTGGCAAGCGGAGAAGCCTTGATACGGCCGTTTCCTTCAGCGGCTACTTGTTCTGTCTCACCGGCAGGTACTTTCGTATCCTGTACTTTATCTTCAGTAGTCTCTTCAGTGCGGGCTTCTATGTTTTCGTCAGACTTGGCATTCTCTTCGCGTGAGCGTTCTTCTACGCCACCTTCTGCATCGAGCAGGGCCTGGTAGTCAGCACCTTTCTCACCAATGATCGCGATAACCGCATCGATCGCAACGGAGTCACCTCGTTCACACCTGTGTAAAGCAGCGTGCCGTCTTCGTAAGACTCCAGCTCCATGGTTGCCTTGTCGGTTTCCACTTCAGCCAGTACATCGCCTGCACTCACTTTGTCGCCTACTTTCTTCAGCCATGATACCAGCACACCTTCTGTCATGGTATCGCTCATCTTCGGCATACGGATCACGTTTGCCTGATGTTGGACGTATCCACGGAGGTTTTAGCGGTAGGAGTATCAGCTTTGGCAGGAGCGGCCTCTTTCTTTTCTTCTTTCTTCTCGGCCTTCGGCTCTTCTTTAGGCTCATCCTTCGCTGCTGGCTTCTCCCCGTTTCCGGCTCCGCTCAGCAGGTCAGAGATATCCTCGCCTTCTTTGCCGATGATCGCTATTACAGCATCAACAGGTACAGAATCGCCCTTCTGCGGACCAATGTGCAACAGGGTTCCATCTTCGTAGGACTCCAGCTCCATGGTCGCCTTATCGGTTTCCACTTCGGCCAGTATATCGCCGGCGCTTACCTTGTCACCTACTTTCTTAAGCCAAGATGCAATCACCCCCTCCGTCATCGTGTCGCTCATCTTAGGCATTCGTATCACTTCAGCCATAATTTATCGTCTTGTTTGTTCGCCTATTTCGTCTAATCAATAAGTCCCAAAATTAGACCTAAAAATATTTTATTCAAACTATACTCTCTAATTTGTTCAGGACCTGAAATTATACCTGCACATCCTGCAAATGGGCCACGTCACAGTACTTCTTCACAGTGAACATACTACCTGTGAAGTCGAGCTGGTAGAGGCACAGGTTCTGGTGCTCGAACTGGTCCATGCAGCGCAGCGGGAAGCGCAGCAGCTGACTCAGCAAAATGCGCATGGCCCGGCCATGCATGCAGATCAGCACGTTTTCTTCTGCCGGCCTGCTCAGGATCAGGTCCACCACAGGCTTCTGCCGGGCGGCCACCAGGTCGGGGCTCTCCCCTCCTTCTATGCACAGACCGGTTTCGCCTTCGGTCCAGGTCTGCAGCATGCGGTGGTAGTAAGCATCCTCCTCCGGGGTGATGCGTGTGCCTTCACGGGTGCCCCAGTTGATCTCATTCAGCCCGGCATGGCGCTCGTGCGGTATTCCCTTATCTATAAAGCCCTGCACCGACTGCACGGCACGCTGCAGGGTGGAGGTGTATACCTTATCGAACGGAATGTGCTGGTATTTTTCAAAAAACGCGGCTGCCTGTCTGCGGCCA
>NZ_AKIS01000193.1:0-14291 GCF_000277005.1 Pontibacter sp. BAB1700
ACTTTTTCCTTGATGAAAAAAGTAAGCAAAAAAATCAAGACGCTCCAAACTCGCTGAACGCTCAAACAGTGGAGCGCCGCAAAGCGCACATGGCGCTGCTGCTTGTTTCATAGCCACCGAGCGAGTTAGTCTTCGAATGCTTGCCAGTGGTACGTAATGGTAATTACAAAACTTATAACTGGGAATTGACAGATATAGAAAAGTCCCCCTTTGAAGGGGGCAGGGGGATGACAATCGTGCACAAAAATTTCACTCTCGGGTTGAGATTCCACTCTGAAGGTAGGCCCCTCTGCAAAGAGAGGGGCAGGTTGATCGTTCACTCAGACATTATCAATCCTGTAAATCCATGGGGGTAGGGGTTCTTTTAAATCCTGAAAATCCTGATTCAAACGATATTGCCCACAGACCCACGAACGTCAAAAACCCGTTCAATATCAATACCTCAAAACCGAAGGTATAGCCGTTGAACCACTCGGCGGAGTTGGCGCTGATGAGGTAGGTGAGCATGGGAGCAACCAGGCAGATGGCCGGCACGAAGCGGTCGCGGACCTGGCGGCGGGTGTAGAGGCCGAAGGTATAGAGCCCCAGCAGCGGTCCGTAGGTATAGCCTGCCACTTGCAGCAGCGTCGAAATCAGGCTTTGGCTGTTGATCTCGTTCACGGCCAGAATCACAAGCATCATGATTACCGAAAAGCCGATATGCACGATGTAGCGCAAACGCACCCGCTCGTGCTCGCTGCGCTCTTTAAAATTGAGGAAGTCTATACAGAAGGAAGTAGTGAGCGAGGTAAGGGCGGAGTCGGCGGAGGCGTAGGCAATGGCGATGATGCCCAGAATGAAGGCGATGCCGACCACAGCCGGGAAATGGTTCAGCGCCAGGAAGGGGAACACATCATCACCACGGTCAGGCAGGGCTATGCCTTTGGAGGCGGCATACAGGTATAGCAATGCGCCCAGTGACAGGAACATGACATTCACGACTACCAATATCACGCTGAACCAGAACATGTTCTTTTGCGCTTCGCCGATATTTTTGCAGCTCAGGTTCTTCTGCATCATATCCTGGTCGAGTCCCGTCATCACGATTGTGATAAAAGCGCCTGAGAAGAATTGCTTCAGAAAATAGGTGTTCTCCTTGTACTCCCAGTTAAACACATTGCCGTACTCACTGGCTGATATCGTGTCGACCATCCCCTGAAAGCCCAGGTTCAGTTCATTCGAAACCACCCAGATGCTGATAATGACAGCCAGCAGCATGGCCGTGGTCTGGAAAGTGTCGGTCCAGATGATGGTTTTCATGCCGCCCCGGAAGGTATAGGCCCAGATGAGCAGAATCGTAATACCCACCGTCACCGCGAAAGGAATACCCATCTCATTAAACACAGCCAACTGCAGCACACTGGCTACCAGAAAGAGGCGAATGGCTGCTCCCAGGGTGCGCGAAAGGAGAAAGAAGCCTGCCCCGGTTTTATAGGACCAGAAGCCAAATCGTTGGTCCAGGTAGGTATAGATGGAAACCAGGTTGAGGCGGTAGTAGAGCGGCAATAGCACCGTAGCGATGACCACATAGCCCGCCAGGTAGCCCAAGACGAGTTGCATGTAGGTGAAGTGCAGGTCGCGCACCATGCCCGGCACCGAGACAAAAGTTACGCCTGAGAGCGTCGCGCCGATCATCCCGAAAGCCACAACATACCAGGCGATTTGCGGTTGGCCAGAAAAAAGGTGTCGGAATCAGTGCTCTTGCCCGTCAGGAAAGAGATCAGGATCAGGATGCCGAAATAGCCGATGATCAGGCTGATAATAAGCGTTGCAGACATGTTGGTTGCCGTCGTGAAGCTGCAAATATAGCACAGCCCGCCGATTTTCGGGCTATAGCAGCTCGCGCAGCAGCACCGGCTCCCCGATGGCAGGTATGCGCAGGCCCTGCATTATGCCCGAAGTAGCTATCTGCTTCAGCAGCCGCACCGGCTCACCCGCCGGCTCGTCCGACAGGTCGAAGGTGCCGTAATGCATCGGGATGAACGTGCCACCCCGCAGTACGTTATAAGCCCGCACCGCTTCATGCGGATTCAGGTGACTCTTCTGCATCAGGAAACTCGGACGATAGGCACCCACCGGCATCAGGCACACATCCATCGGACCAAACAGCGCCTCTATTTCCTCAAAGTGCCCGTTGTAGCCCGTATCACCGGCAAAGTAGAGTTGCATGGTCGGGGTCTTGATCAGAAAGCTTCCCCACAATACCTTGTTCATGTCAAACATACCGCGGCGATGCCAGTGTGAAGCCGGCAGAAAGTAAATCTCAATTCCTTCGGGCGTGAGGTCGAACTTCTGATACCAGCCTGCTTCCTGGTAGGGCATATGCGGCTCGGCACTGCGCAGCAGATCACCGGCCCGAAGCGGCAACAGCGCCTTCAGGTCAGGGTTTTGACGGTACAGGGTTTTGATGGACCGCTCGTCGAGGTGGTCGCGGTGGCCGTGTGAGAACAGCACCAGGTCTATACCTGTCAGTTGCTCCGGCGCACACGGCAGCCCGATGCGGCGTTTGATCATAGGCAGGTCATAGAACACAGGGTCTGTGATCATGGTCAGCCCGTTTACCCGGATCAGGAAAGTAGCATGCCCCAGCCAGACCACCATGTCTTCTGTGGAGTCGATAAAGTCGGTTCCGTAAACTATGGGAGGGATATAATTGTCGGCTTTTTTCTCCTCACGCTGTGGATTGCGGGTAGTTTTCCAGCGTAGCACTTTGCTCAATTTAGGGGTATAGAGCTCGCTGCCGTTTACAAACTGTCCGTTAATGGTCTTGTTGCCGCGGAAATCTGGCTTCACCACATCCAGTTTGTCGTTTTTCAGATGTCTTACTGTTTCGTTCTTCTGCCTCAAAATCTGAATAAGCTTGTTTTCAGGGATTATAAACACGATAACGCACCCGAAAGTTGAAACGTGTGCGGAAAATTAATTAAAATACGGCAGCAGGCATAAAAAAGCGCCTTCTCCATTCAGAAAAGGCGCTCTAAAATTTCTTTTCCTATCGAAGAAGCTTCCTACCAAAAGCCGCCGCTTCTTCCCATTGATACCGGATGCTGGAATGGGCCATAGAAAGGGGAAGCGCCATTGGAGTAGCGCATGCCTCCTGTCACCGAAAAGTGCTCTGTAATTTTATAAGTTGCCCGGAAATCCATGCCCTGACGACCCGGCGTCATAAAGTTCATGTAAGCCGGGTTTTGGGCCGGAATATTCGAGAAGTCCTTCCACACGCTGCCACTCAAAATAAGGCGGTCATTTACCAGGTAGTCGGCACCCACATGGGCAATGTAGTGGTTGCTCGGACTGGTACGCATCAGCGTTGTGCCTCCGTCTGAAGCAGGTACGCTGTACTGTCCCGGCATCACCGACATATAGGTCAGGCTGCTGAACACACGCAGACGCGGGTTAAGCTGATAACGAACGGTCGGCTCCAGGTAGGTGGCGCCAAAACCACTGCCAAAGCTGGCGCCAGCGGCCAGACTATAGCTGAGACGTTTTGCCGGCATCTCAAATTTCGTCGGCCGCTCCTCTTCAGAAGCCGGGGGCTGGCCTTTCCTGCAGGGTAGGGGCCGGCGCGGCTTCCAGACTGGCTTTCTGGCCTGTCTGTGCCAGGACGCTACCTGCAAAAAGCAGGCTGCCGGTCAGTATGGTGCTTAAAAATATTTTCACGTGAAAACTCGCTGTTGAATGTGGTACTAAGTTAAGGCACAAATGCTTCTGAAACAAACAGGTGTCTATTTCCAAACGAGGCCGCAAGTCTTTTGTTGTCAGTGGCTATACCTGTTGCGTAGAGCCGGCACCAGGAAACGTGATTGCCTGCCCAAGGCTTTTATCCGGAAACTTATTTCTTGTCTTTCACAGGTATAAGCCTGCCCGTAAAGGCCAACCAGAAGCTGGAACCCAGCAATAACAGGTAGTTCAAGGTATAGTCGTTGCAACGGAATCAGAAACCAGTCTGCCGGGAGCAAAAAGGATGCCTTTTATCATCCCGTTGTCTAACAAACCCAGGAGCGCGAATACAATGGCGATGACCAACACAAGTCCTGCATGTTGCAAACCCAGTTTCTTGCGCCTGATGGCGATAAATGAGAGTATCACACCAAACAGTGCCCCGGCATAAAGCGCACCCTGTAGCACCAGCTTGAATCTGTCGATGCGGGCATTGTTGACGCCATACCTGGATGCGCTTTCCTCAAAGGCTCCTAAGTCGTCCGTTTCCAGGTATAGCTCTGCCAACGGCATGTCGTAGATGTAGCCGAGCGCAATGAAGGCGTAAGAAGTCAGCAGCACGATCAGACTATACAGCAGGATTACTTTTGGGTTTATACCTTGCATAGTTACTTCGTCTTGGCTCCCAGCCAGGCCTGTCTGAATTGCTGCATGGCCGGCGTCAGCTCTTTGCCAGCCACCTCAAATGGTACAACCTCCAGGGTCGGGATTTCTTCCATGATCAGGGTGGCCTTCCGGACGGTGCCGTGGCGTTGGTAGGTAAGGGGTACGCTGTGGGTTGGCTTGAGCCTCTTCATAATCTTCTCCATTTCCTTTTCGCTGGTTACCTTCCTGCCATCGATTGTCAGGATGACATCGCCACGGTCGAGGCCGGCTTTATAAAGCGGAGAGGTCACATAGGTGCCGTTCATGAGTTTAGCACCTTGCTTGCTGTAGTCAAAATTGGCCATGCCAAGGCCTGCTTTGCCCGGGTTGTCTTTCCGAACCTGTAAACCGGCCTCGGCCAGTAGCGCGGCGTAGTCCGGTAATTCACTGCCGTATACCTGTCTTCTGAAAAAATCAGCGGCCCAGGCAGTGTCTTTTGTCACTTCGGCCAGCGTCTGCTCCAGGTCGCGTAAGGTATAGGGCTTCTCCGGTTGACCGTATTTCTGCCAGAGCGCCTGCATGTAAGCATCCAGGGTGGTGTTGAAGTCGCGACGCAGGGTCAGGTCCAGTCCCAGGCCCAGCACACTGCCATAGGTATAATAGGAGATGAAGGTGTTGTGACGGTTGTGCGGATCCACGGAGCGGGCGGCATCCACGAAAGGAGCCTGCAGGCTCATCTCCATTAGACTGTGGTAATGACGGCCCGGTGAGAGCAGCACGTAGTTCAGGTCTCCGGCCAGGTCGCTGCTGTATTTTTTCAGGTCGAAGATGCCGGTGCGGCGCATAGTTAGGTCGCCGTAGTAGGTCGTAAAGCCCTCGGCCAGCCAGAGCGCCTCCGACATGTTGGCTTCCTGAAAATCAAAAGGCTCCAGGCTGGCAGGGCGCAGGCGCTCCACATTCCAGGCATGGAAAAACTCATGCGACACTGTATTGAGCAGCGGATTCATAGAGGTGAGCAGCGGCCTTGAGCTGGTCAGGATGGTGGAGTTGCGGTGTTCCATGCCATCGCCCACCGCCTGTGGCCCGTAGCAGGCAATGAAGGTATAGCGGTCAAAGTCGAAGTCGGGCAGCTTCCCAAAAACGGCCTGCTGCTCGGCCACAATCTTTTTGGTGCTGGCCACATAGCTGTCAAATGCCGCCTGCGTACCCTGGTGGTGCATGGCCACCTGTATGGTCTTGCTTTTGACGCCGTCCTGTACCTGCCACTCCGCAAAAGCAAAGTCGCTCAGCTCAGTCGGGCTGTCCATCAGGTACTGAAAGTTCGGCGCCTGGAATGTCGAGTCGTTCAGAGGCTGCAGCTGCGTGGCCACTTTCCAGTTGCTGCCCTGCGGCATGCGGAAAATTACACGGGCGGGTACCCGCTCAAAGCCGCGGGCATACATGAGCGTAGCGGGCATATTCAGGTGTGCATGTGTCTCGTCGATGCCGGTATAGGTGCCGTCGGCGTGGTCGCCAAACAATGTATAGCTCAGCGTGACTTCTCCCTGGTGTCCGCTCACATGCCACTCATGCGGACTAAAGCGGCTAACACGCAGTTCCTGCCCTTTACTGTCGGTGGCTTTGACGCTGTACACGTTTTTGGCAAACTCATGCAAGGCGTAGCGGCCCGGCGAACTGCGCGGCATAAGCACCTGCAGGGTGTCGCTCTTTATACCTGTAAACGTCACGCTGATCTGTGCCTCGTGGTGCACGGCGTTCGGGAAGGAGAGGTGGTAGCGCACTTGCTGCTCCTGTGCCAGCAGCGGCGTGAGCGTCAGCGACAGGGCAGCACACAGGGCGCCAAAAAGTCTCGTGGACATAAGGGAGTGTTTGGTTCGAAAATAAAAGTAGGGATTTTATAGCTGTTGCGCAAAGCCGCTATACCTTGCGATAGACCTTGGCCTGCACCAGTCCGCCGTAAAATGAAGCTGCCTGTAACTCCTCCAGGGGTAGCCTGGCGAAATGGTGTTCAAAATCAGGCAGACGAGTAGCGCTCACCTGACTCACTTTTCCGAAGAAGGTGTACATGCTTCTTAGTAAAATCCGCTGCCAGGCCGGAGCCGGTACCTGCGTAGGCCAGAAATCACTGAACAGCCAGAGCCCCTGCGGGCGTAGCGCAGCGCACAGCCGGTCCATCAGGTATGCCAGCCGCTTATACGGAAAGAGGTCGAGCAGGAAAGGGGTGAGGATGACGTCGTAGGTTTCGCCATGCTGCAGGCTGTCTTCTGTGCCAAGCCGGAAGGTGATGTCAGGAAGAGCAGACGGGATTCTCAGCCCAATGCGCCTCCGGGTCATTTCCAGCATTTTCTCCGAGGCCTCCAGGTAAGTGACTTCCGCCAGCGGTCTATACCTGAGCAGCTGCTCCAGCAACCAACCAGAGCCTCCTCCGATCAGCAGTACGTTCGCTTTTTCAGGTATAAGCGACAGGTGCTCTACCTGCGCCCGCCGCAACGCATTGCCAAACACCAGGTGCGAAAGGCCGTCATAAACTGGGGCGATGCTGTTGAAGTTGGTGTTGCTCACATTTTTTGTCATTTCGACCAAAGGGAGAAATCTGGAGCGTTTCAAACTATTATTTTCTTTTACCGGTTGAATGGCAAAAACCTTTAATGATGTTATGTCTGGTCATAACTATTTCGTTTACATAACCTCTAATCCAAAGAAGACCACACTCTACATTGGAGTAACAAATGAATTGACTCGCAGGATGGATGAACATGTCTTAAATGCGGGCGTCCCTACTTCCTTCGCTGGTCGATACTATTGCTTTAATCTCGTTTACTATGAGCGTTTTACTTACGTACAGCACGCCATAGAACGCGAAAAACAATTGAAAAAGTGGAGCAGGAAGAAAAAGGATGAGCTAATAAGAGACTTCAATCCTGAATGGAAACCATTGAATGACGAAGTTAAGGATTGGGAGGATTAACATGCTGTTTTCGCTCCAGATTTCTCACTGGTGTTCGAAATGACAAAAATGAACAATCATAATGCACAGTCAGAATTTCACCGATCATAATGCTCCTCTACAATCCCTTTGAGTTTCTCAAGTACATACTCGGTGAATTGTTTGAGCAGGCTCTGGCTGTTGCCTTTGAAGACTTCCCTGAACTCCTCTGCCTTGCCATCATATAGAAAAGACACGAAAATAGTGCCCACCGGCTTCTCAGAAGTTTCAGAGCCTCCCTCGCCGGCAAGTCCCGTGGTGGCGACGCTGATATCGGCATCGAGCGCCTTCTTCAATCCCATCACCATCTCATTCGTTACCTGCTGCGACTCGGCGGTGTAGAGGTCCAGGGTATCCTGTTTTACGCCCAGCAGTTTTTTCTTGGCTTCCACATTGTAAACCACCAGGCTGCCGATCAGCACATCGCTGCTGCCTTTGGCTTTTACCAGTTCAGAAGATAGCATGCCAGCCGTGCAGCTCTCTGCAAAGGCAATGGTCAGCCCATTGTCTTTCAGCATCATGGTCAGTTCGGTAAGCTCCGTTTGGTTCATAAGGTATAGTCGTATTCAGATAAGGGTGCTTCTCATACTGTTTTGTCCTCCGCGGGGTTACCTGTCAGAGGGTAGCGTTGCAGGATGCTGTAGCGGGGATGCGGCGAACATAACTCCGAATGCCAGACCGCGATCTCATTCACCTGGAGTGTGACTGGGCTATCCGGATGGAAAGATTCGAGGTGGTGGGGCACCGGGCGGTCTTTACGGAAACGGGCCAGCGTGACATGCGGCTTGGGTTCCCGGCTAAGGGGCGGATCTGCAGAAAGCACCTGTGTAAGGCTGCGGCTCAGTTGGGCAAAGACGTCATGGCTTTTAAACCTGGCCCAGATCAGGCGTGGGGAGCGGGGTTTGGGTCCGGGCTCTATCGCTTCCAGTTGCAGTGTGAAGGGCGCAAACTGCTGCGCCATGTGTGCGGTGACCTCCTGTATAGTGTCTAACTGACTGGCGGGCACGTTGCCGATAAAGTAGAGCGTCAGGTGCAGGTTGTCGATCGGAACCTGCCGGATGGCTTCGTGCTTATACCTGTCAGCCTGTTCGCTAAAATACTTCTTTAACTCCTCGGGCAGTGGTGCTGCAATGAATAGTCTGGTGGTCTGGCTCATGTGCTGCGGGTCTATCCTGTATGGCTTCGCATACGTAATTAGTCGGCAGGCGTATACTAAACCTATGCTAAAACCAAGAACCCTGGATATTCATGATACGACACTATTATAGGAAGCTGGCAGCAGGCTTTGCCTTGTTCACCCTCGAACTGATCTTTGTGATAGCCGTTTTTCTGGCCTGTGTGCTGGTGTTTTTATATGTCAGTGCCGAGGTTGCCTCTGCAGCCGGCCCGATCAAGTTCGACGAAGCCGCTTTTGCCGTGGCTGCAGACATGCAAAGCACCGGTTTTACGCGGTTTATCGAGTTCATTACCTTCTTTGCCTCCCGCCACTTCATGACGGCGGCGGCCCTGCTGCTCATCGCCTACTTTCTGTTTGTGCGGCGGCACAGGTGGTATTCGCTCAAAGTGCCGGTGGTGGCGCTGGGCAGTATCTCGCTCAACCTGGTGCTCAAGTTCTTTTTCGACAGGGAGCGGCCTAGCATGCCTTTGGTTGACGCTTCGGGCCTAAGCTTTCCGAGCGGACACTCCATGATTGCCGCCTCATTCTACAGCCTGATCATCTACCTGACCTGGCAGCACGTGGAATCCAAGCCGCTCCGAAATTTTTTAGTGGCCCTGCTCGTGATTTTCATTTTACTCATCGGATTCAGCCGCATCTACCTGCGCGTGCACTATGCAACCGATGTAGTGGCGGGTTTTGCCGCTGGCATTCTGTGGGTTATCATCGGTATCGGGCTGCTGCGTCGTATCGAAAAGTATACCCGCAAAGAGATCGCCCCGGTGGTGGAGGAAGATTGATTTTTAGTGAAAGCAATTTTTTTTCGGGTGGGCTATTGCAGATAATAATTTCTGTTATACCTTTGCAATCCCAATCAACAAGGGTTAAAGGGTTTTGGGAAACACATTTTGATTACTACCAAGCGCGCACGTGGCGGAATTGGTAGACGTGCAGGTCTCAGAAGCCTGTGCCTCGGGCGTGGGAGTTCGACTCTCCCCGTGCGCACTAATCCAAAATGTAAAAAAGCCGGCTGCAAAGCCGGCTTTTTTGTTTTTATACCTTTCGTGGCGCTTGTGTGTGAGCCATTGGCTCCTCCTTCTTTATCTCCTCACTTTCTTCAGGCGTGAGCGCAAATTCTTTGGATCGGAAGGCGATGTAAAGACCCGTTAGTGCCACCGTGACTGAGAGCAGATAAAACGATAAGCTGATGGTCAGGGCAGTGTACTTTTCCATTGGGAGCAGGTTGGCAGCCTGCACAAAAACGTATTCCCGGGCACCAAGCCTCCGACCGTAAAAGGAAACAGGGATACCAGCGAAGAAACCAGAAACGTAAACAAGTAGGCTGTAAAAGGCTGCTCTGTGTTCAACGCCGAAAGAATCAGTACAATGCACAGAACTTGCAGCAATTGCACCACCAACGCTTTTGTGTGACTTGTAACAGCTACCCGGGAACTGATGTCAAAAAATCGCCTGAGTAATACAAAGTATACCACAGAACCGATCATATACAAGGAAACAGGTATAAGAGCAGGTAGTTTGATCTCGGCTATCTGCGTGAAAAGCAGGGTGGCTATACCTGTCATTGCCCAGAACCCGCTTAGTCGATCCAGGAAAATAGCACTCAGTAGCTTTCTGGCTGGTTTTTGAAACCTCACCCGGAGCAGGTAAATCTTGTAGGCGTCTCCGCCAATTCCTGCCGGCAGGAAAAGGTTGTAAAACATACCCAGGAAGTACAGTTTGAGGTTATACAGAAAAGGAAGAGCAAGCCCCTTTGCTTTAAAAAAAACACGGAGCCGCGAGGATGAAACCACCTGGGAGCCAACCAAGGCCAGCAGGGCCAGCAAGAAGTAAAGCAGGTTGCTTTGTCGGTATAGCTCCTGCACCTGGCCGATGTCTATTTTCCTGAAAACAAGGTATAGCAATATACCTGTTACAAGTATTTTGAGGGGAGTCTTGATGGTATGCCATATCGCCCGCTTTCTCATCAGCTTGCCAGCTTCTCTGCCACCACCTGCAAGGGCTCTTTTGAAGGATCAAAAATCCGCCTGACGTGATAGGTTTTACTGTTGTTGCTCTTAAAGTAAATGCGCACGCATATTTCTGCCAGAATACCGATCGTGATAAGCTGTATACCTCCCAGCACAAGCATCAGCCCCAAAATAAGCAGGGGCTTTCCCCAGATATCCTGCCCCAGCAGCTTCAGAATCAGCAGGTAGAAGTTCACGAGCAAACCCAGGCCTAAGGAAATAAAACCCATTGTGCCAAAAAGGTGCATGGGGCGCTGTATGTATTTGCGAAAGAAAACCATGGTGACCAGATCGGCCATGACGTTGATGGTGCGGCCTATACCATATTTCGACCGGCCAAATTTTCGGGGATGGTGCTTCACATCCACCTGTGCAATGTTGGCGCCCTGCATTTTGGCCAATACAGGTATAAAACGGTGCAGTTCGCCATAGATGTCAAGTTCCTGCGCTATTTCCCGCTTAAATACTTTTAGGGTACAGCCGTAGTCTTTGATGTGTACCCCCGTCATGCGGCGTATCAGGTTGTTGGCTATTTTTGAGGGAATTTTGCGCAGCAGCACATCGTCCTGCCTGTTTTTTCGGTTGCCGGCTACGACGTCCCAATCTTCTTCCTGCATTTTTTGGAGCATGCAGGGGATGTCAGAAGGGTCGTTTTGAAGATCACCATCGAGTAAGGCAATGTAGTTTCCTGTGGTATGATCTATACCTGCGGTGATGGCGGTGGACTGCCCATAGTTTTTGCGCAGCTCGACCAGACGGGTGTTTTGGTCTGCCCATTTCCTTATTTCCCCGGGAGTGCCATCCCGCGAACCATCATCTACAAAAATGGCCTCGTAATCGATGCCGTGCAGTGCATGCCGGATCGATTCCAGCAGCGGTTTGATGTTCTCGCGCTCATTCAAGACAGGGATAACGACTGATAGCTCTTTCATGGTGCCAGGGATTTACAATTGAATTACATACATATAAGAAAGCACCTCCTGCCTCGTGTCAGGGTGTAGGAACTTCCACTTTACTTTGGAAACATGGTAGTCCTGTGCCTGGAACTGTTGCTGAAACGGAATCCCGCTTTTCAGAAGACTGTCCAGGCCTTCTTCGTCAGTTACGATCCACAGGTTTGTATTTGCCTGCATCAAGGTTTTGATACGGTCCAGCGTGATGGTCTCGTGCAGGTAAGCCGTGTTGAAGTCGTATGAGAAGCTCCTGTCCATCTGGTAGATAAACACCTGGTCAGGGGTGATGTTTTTCTCTTTTGAGAGATTGGCCAGTGTGGTGCCCGCCTGGTAGTTGAGCAACTGCGGGTAAAAGTTGGTATGGTGCATAAAAAAAAAGAAAACAGCTCCTGTAACAGACCAGTAGATGGTTCTTTTGCTTTTCTCCAGGTTCAGGAATAGGGTGCTGAGCCACACGAGCAGCAGCAGGCCTGCCAGCAACATCACCCACACCGATTGAAAAGGAAAGACCCAGAGGTTGAGGACCAGGCCGAGCAATGCCATGCCAGTGAGTACAAACAGCTGCGTATACCAGTAAATTTTAGTCTGTCTGGGTGAGTTCCGGTTACTGTAAAGGTGGCTGGCGAGCAGCAGCGCAATAAGCGGGAACAGAATATTGAGGTAATGCGGCAGCTTGAACTTAGACAAGGAAAAGAGCATGATAAAGAATACCGGAGCCCCCCATGTCATGAGCTCTAGCGCATGCTGGTAGCGGAACCTGGTGGCTATAAAAATCCTGGCCCGGGCAATTATAGCATAGACACCTAGCAGACTCCAGGGAAGGAAGGCCCATAGGAAGGTGTGCAGAAAGAAGGTGACGTCTCTTTTCCTGGTCGAAAAACTCTCTCCCTGCATCCGCTCAAAATTCTGATCCCAGAGAATAAATCTCACCCCAGACACATTTGTCTTGCCGCGCACTTCCAGGGCAGGGTGCAGATCAAACTGCACATAGTAGGCATAGAGCACCGGAGAAATAAAGACGAAAAACAGGAGTATTAAGAGTAGCCACCTGCCATGAAAAAGCATGCGCCAGTTGCGCTGGTAAAGCAGGTGCAGCAAAATGGCGACGGCTGGCACGACGGCTCCTACCCAGCCTTTGGTAGCAAAGGCCATAGCCAGTCCCAATGCTGCCAGCACAAGGTGAAGGATCTTTTTGTGCGCTATGTAAGCACACAGTTGCCAGATCGCAAAGATTGCTGAGCCCGTTAGCATAGCATCCATCCTGACATCGTTTGTGGATAGCACATAAGCGAAGGCAGTGGCGAGGATCAGGCCCGCCAGTTTGCCAACTTCTTTATTGTAAAGCAGCCAACCCAGGCGGTAGGTCGCATAGGTGCCCAGGATTGTGAACAGGAAAGAGGGGAACTTGTAGGCAAAAGCGTTTACGCCAAAGATATGGTACGAAAGTGCTGAGGTCCAGAATAACAGATGGGGCTTGTCCAGGTAGGGTTTTCCCTGGTCTATCAGGTGCGTATAATTTCCGTCGAGGTACATCTTGAACGCAATGTTGGCATGATGGGCAGAGTCATTGTCCATAAGCGGCACGAACAGCGCAGGGATGTAAAATAAAAGGAGCAGTAAGTAAAGGGCACTATAAGGTACGCTTAGGGCCGATGCCGTAGTCGGAGTAGAGGTTACGCTTGTAGCCTGGTATCCCATTTATATTGTGTACAAAAATCAAATTGTGTCTTGATATTATACTGTTTGAAAATGAAATAGATTTGGTTTTGACCTTCGAAGATCAGTGCCAGCTTTATCCATGATCAGCCCCTAACAGCCAACTTTCAGATTTTCAATCCGAATCGTGCACCAAATTTTTGTCTGAATCAGGATTTACAATATTGGTTATTCAGAAGATCAATCCTATATATCTTGATTCAGACCATTCAACAATTCAACAAATCCCTTTGTCGTCAGGATCAGGTAGCGTATTTTAGGGCTGTCAATCGCCTCTCTAAACAGAAACTATGTCCCGCCTGCTTCTTGCCTGCCTTTGCTATACCTTCTTTCTTGTGGCTATACCTGCTGCCTTTGCCCAGCACCCGGATCAGGTAGCCGAAGTTAAAGCCCGATTGGAGCGTGAACGACAGGAATTGCGACAGGAGAAGGCCAAGTCACTGGCAGACAGAGCCGACCGCATGCTGGATCTCGGCATGTGGCAGGAGGCAGAGGCGCTTCTGCAAAAAGCAGCTGCTTTTCATGAAGTGAAGCTGACAAAAGCCCGGCTTGCCATGCTGCAGCACAAGTACCACGCCGCTGAAGCGCTGGTAGGAGAGGTGCTAAAACAAGCGCCTGCCAACCGGGAAGCACTGCTGCTACAAAGCAAACTGCAGATACAAGCCTGGGAACTCCCAGCAGCCATGGCTACAGCCCAGCGGCTATTGCGTAACGACCCGAAAGACGAGGAGGCCACTTTAATCACAGGCCGTATTCTGATGCTGCAGAAGCGTTACAACGAAGCCCTCGCACAGGCTGTGAAAGTGCAGCGCTGGAATCCCAATAATTCGGCTGCTTACCTACTGGAGTCAGATGTGCTGTTCTGGGATCAGAAGCCAGAAGAGGCCGAAAAGCCTCTCGTTAGGAGCTTGACGCTGAATCCATTTGATGTTGATGCCCGTTTCAACTACGGCTATGCCATCTGGCGCCGGTGGATGCCACGCAGCTCAATGCCATGGCCGCGCAATGGGAGCTGGCGCTGGAACTCAATCCGCTGCACTATGTCACGCACTGGCACTGGGCAACGGCCATACCAATCTCACCTATGCTGACTATGCCCAACCGGAAGA
>NZ_AKIS01000194.1:0-18027 GCF_000277005.1 Pontibacter sp. BAB1700
TACAGCAGATCCGTATTCTATGCCCACGCCCAGGTAGGCAGCAAGGTGCTGATCGACAACTCCGTGGACTTTATAGCTGAGGAAAACCGCCCGACCCTGTTTGCCCACACCATCCAGCTGGTGCTGTCAGACTGCGTGGTGACCGAGAAGGAGGAGGAGCTTATACAATACCTTTACTCCGCCCTTGACCTGGATGAGGAGAAAGCGCAGGAAATTGTAAGGGTGATTCTGATTCTCAACAGAGACAAACAATGCAATTGAAGCAGGTTCAAAAATTGCAGCTGAATTGATGCCAATTTTGTTACTTTGTGCACTTTAAATGCGGTGCATGATACGAATTCTACTCAGCTTCCTTCTTCTGTTTTCTGTTTTACAGGCCAATGCCCAGGATCCGGGGCCCTCACCGCTTACTTTAGCAGACCAGCACTTTGACGCCGGTCGCTACCAGGAGGCTGTGGCCGCCTACACGATCGTCATCGCCCGCGACAGCTTCACCTTTGAGCCGTTCTACAACCGGGGGCTGGCATACCTGAACCTCAAAAACTACGAAGCCGCGCTGACAGACCTCGACCGGGCCTTGCTGCTCAATGCAGGAAGCAAAGACGGTTTCAGCAACAGGGCGCTGGTGAAGGTGTACCTGAAGGACATGGAAGGCGCTCAGTATGACTATGGCAAAGCGATCCGTCTCGCACCCCAGGATGCAGCCCTCTACTACCAGTGCGCCCTGGCCCTGCTCCTCGACAACAAAACAGCACCCGCCCGACAGCACTTATTGAAAAGCATTGAACTGGCCCCTTCTGCTCCAGCCCACATCGAACTGGGCAAGCTGAGTGATGGTGCCGGAGACTTTGAAGCAGCCAAACGACACTTCGACAAGGCCATACAGCTGGATGCCACTTCGGCCGAGGCCTACTTCCACAGAGGACTGGCACTGGAACAGCTGGCACAGCACACGGCAGCAGAAGCAGACTATGGCACTACCGTTAAACTGGATCCGGCACACGCTGATGGCTACTTCAACCGGGCCTTGCTCCGTCACATGCGCGGGAACACGTCAGGTGCCATACAGGATCTGACGAAAGTAATTGCCCTGGATAAAAGCCGTTCGGAGGCCTACGCCAATCGCGCCATGGCTTATACCCAGACCGGTCAGACGCAGGAAGCCCTGGCAGACTATAACAAGGCAATCAGCCTTAACAGCAAGAATGCCGAGTTTTATACGAAACGTGGTGAGCTGAAAATCAAAGTGAAAGACTATGCCGGTGGCGAAAAGGACTTCACACGGGCCCTTAGTCTGGATGCACAATCACCTGGCGCATACCTGGGACGCGGCTACTGCTATATGGCCCTGAAACAAACTGCCAAAGCCTGCACCGACCTAACCAAAGCGCACCAGTTGGGCAACCGCAACGCCATGGAGCTGATGAAATACAATAAATGCAATTAAGGTATAGCTGATCAGCTCCCGGTTATACTCCAGCGTCTGCAAGCTATTACTCCTCACGGCTGTCCTGCAGCCTGACCATACTCGCTGAGTTTATACAGTAGCGCAGTCCCCCGGGTTCAGGTCCGTCGTTGAAAACATGGCCCAAATGGCCGCCGCACACATTACAGATCGCCTCCATGCGTTGCATATGATGACTGTCGTCGAAGGTATAGCGGATGGCTCCCCGCCTGGCCGGTTGTGTAAAACTGGGCCAGCCGGAAATGGCGTGGTACTTTTCTGTAGCGTTGAACAGCATTTGTCCACAGCCCGCGCAGGTATAGATTCCCGGCTCGTAAGAGCGGCAGTAGGCATTGCGGTAGGGCGGTTCGGTTGCTTTCTGGCGGAGCACCTGGTACTGAGCTTCCGTCAGCTCTTGCCTCCACTCCTCCTCCGTTTTCTCTACTTTTTCATAAGGTTCAGGATTACCGTATTTGGCGTAGTAGATGATGTCTTTCCAGCGTAGCATGTTCCTTATACGCTGCTATACCTGAACAGTGGAATCCGTTTCTGACATGTCAGGTATAGCTGGGCTTCCTGTCGGTATCCCGCCTCGTACCTCTTCCCATGGCAGCGTCGATGCTCCAGATACCTGAGCCACGGGCAGCCATGTACAGAAACAGAAAGCAGTAAAGCACGGCTTTTTCGCCGTTGTTGAGCAGCGGATTCCAGCCTTCGGGTAGGTGAGCCGTGAAGAAGGCCACCGCCATCTGACCACTGGCAATAAAGGCAGCCCAGCCTGTCAGGAAACCAAACGCGATCATGAGCCCGGCAACCAGTTCGACTATTCCGGCTACCCCCATCATCGAAGCCAGCTCCACTGTACTGCCGTCTCCGGGCCAGCCAAAGAGCTTTTGAGTGCCGTGCATGGCAAACATCAGACCTGAAACAATGCGCAGTATGGCATACAGTTGCGGGCTGTAAGGTCCTAGAAATCTTTCCATAGTTATTGAGATTTACACCTGCTTTTCTTAGCAAGCTGTTAAACAAGCACTTACAAAAAGAGCTAACGTGTTTTGGGGCTTAATGTTGAAATATACCTGCCTGCCGGTGAGTTGCTTCATGGCTATAACAGGTATCCTGCTCAACCTTTTCAGGGGGCTGGTTCGTACAACTAAGTGACCGAAGCCCAGGCGCTCGGTCGATTTATATGTTCTATCTAAAAGAAAACAAACCATGAGCGACAACAATAGAAATATTTCAGAAGACCCAAATTCAAGAAAAGGCGAAGGCGTAAGCGGATTGGGCAAAGGCAAACAGACAGGTCCTGTGGCAGGCGGAGCGGACAATACCCGCGGTGAAAACAAGCCCAGCCGCGAAGGCAGCAGTGGTGGTGCCAAACATGGCAAAGACAACCCGAACGAGCAAAACAGCCCGCAAGGCTCTAATGCCAACCCTACCACCACCAGCCGTGGCGCTGACAGCACCGACAAGGAGTTCCGCAACAACCAGCCGAACGCCAGCACCCTGAAAGGGCACAAGAGCAACGAAGGCCTTGGAAACGAAAAGCACTAGTTTTAAATAAAAAATGGACCAAATGGTCACAAAGCAAAAGCCCCGGCACTAGGTGCCGGGGCTTTTGCTTTTCAGGTGTTTCAACCAGACTTATTTACTTCAATTCATCCAGCACATGGTACATCTTTTTGACCAGCGCTGAGGCGGAGCCGTTGTAGTTGTTCACCACGAAAGCAAAAACATACTCCCGTCCGTCTTTCGCTTTGTGATAACCGGTGAAGCCTTTCGCACCACGAATAGTACCGCTTTTCATTTTCATGCCATTGAACTGTGGCAATGAGGCATAGAAACCAGGGTACCAGTTTTGTTGGCGGGCATGCTGCAGCAGGCGTACCTGTGCATGGGTGGTCACGCGGTTGAGAGGCGACAGTCCCGAGCCGTCCACCATGGCCAGTTCGGATTCCGCTATACCCTGCGTCTTCCAGTGCTGCCTGATCTGTTCCAGTCCTTTGCGGGTGTCGCTGGTGCCGGCGCTATTATAGGCAATGGTCTTCACGAGCGCCTCACCATACAGGTTCACACTCTTGCGGTTAAACCAATACACCACACTGTCCATAGGCGGCGAAGTGACGGTATGAAACAAGGTATAGCCCTGCTGAGGAGAGCCATTGTGCTGCAGCACGGCCTGATGCGGCATGCCTATACCTAACGTTCGGAGCGTATCGGCCAGCATACTCACAAACTGATTGGCACCGGAAGGCAGTGCGCCGGATATTTTAAAGCTGCTTTCGTTGACAGGTATAGTACCCCGGATAGCAGCCGCACTGGTACCTACCGGGAAATAGATATAGGCATTGTCGCCTGTGCCTGCCGCGGCAGAGGTCAGTTCGGAGCGCAAGGTATAGCCGTTGAGGTTCGGCACCGTTTTCACGATCGATACCGGGTCGCCGATCTGCTTTCCTGATCTCAGGATGACATCATACTGATTCTCGCGCCAGTTGAGCTTGGCGGGACCGGCGCCGTAATAGTTGGCAATGTCCTGCCACATCCAGCCATCGGGCACGGTTTCTTCGTTCCAGCCTTCATTGCTCACAACTACCTCTCCCACCGATTTTATACCTGTGCGCTGCAGGGCCTGAGTAATTCCTTTCAGCACATTGCCCTCCTTTGTCAGGGACCAGCGCCAGCTCCCGAAGGTCGGGTCGCCGCTTGGTTGTATCAGCAGCGAAGCGTTATCGCCCGTTTTGCGCAGGGCAAATTTCGTTTCGTAGCGGTAGTCTTTGCCCAGCAGTTCGTAAGCGCTGATGCTGGTGATGATCTTCATGGTGGAGGCCGGAGCGAGTCCTAACCTGCTGTTGCGGTCGAACACAACCTGGCCTGTTTTGGCATCGATGACGTAGAGCGAAGCGATGCCGTTTTGCATTTGTGGGTCGGCTTCAAACTTCTGGAAGGCGGTTGTCAGTTTCGCGGTAGTGGTCTGGGCCAGGGCCAGGGTGTGCGCCAGTGTAAGGGACAGCAGCAGGGCGACTTTTGTAATCGGACGTTTCATAGCCAAAAAATACGCAATTTCGGTGGCTATCCCCAATAATCTACAAAATAAAGCAGCCGCTTCTCTCTCAGGAAAAGCGGCTGCTCAATATGTAGGACCTGTTTATACCCTGAGGTTAACAGACTTAGTCGTTCCAGTCACGGTAGTTTCGGTCTCTCCTATCGAAGTTCCAGTCATGCCCTCCCCTGTTGTAGCGGCGATTGTCATCTGAATCGCTGTTTCTACGAGCTTCATTTCCGTAGTTTCCGGAGATGCTGCGCATGCGGTCTTCGTCACGGTTGTTGTAGCCGGTAGAGCCATAGCCCGTGCTGCCAAAGTCGCGGTAGCCCCGGTCATAGCCTCTATCGTCACGGTCACTGTAAGTGGAGCCAGGGCCGGGCCGGCTGCCGTAGATGTAACCTGTGCCACGGTATCCAGAGTCGCTGTCGTCGCTCATGCGGCCACTGTAGTTGTTGCCCCCTGAGCGGCCGTAGTTCTGGCGACTGTAGTCATCCCGGTCACGGTCATCAAAACCATGCCGTTCGTCTCCGGAGCGGCTTCTGCCGGCATCGCGATAGCGTGGTCCTTCATGTCCTGACATGCCGTAATAGGAATCGCCGTAAGCCGAGCCGCCGCCGTAGGTGCTGCCACCTTCGCCGTAACGTGTGCCCCCACTGAAGTCGCCGTAGGCACGTGCGTCGGACGACATGCGGCTGCGGCTGTCCCGGTTGTCATAGCCACGGTGTTCGCTTTCGTGGTCGCGGCTACTTCCTTCCGGGTCGCGTCTGGACAGGCTGTTGGTATTGCCGGTTCGCGGGTTGCCGTACTGGTCGAAATCAGCGTAGTGGTTTTTGCGTCGGTTATCGTTACGATCAAAATCTCTGTTCATAGCTTCATTATTTTGAGTTAGATTATCTCTCTCATAACGCAGCAGCGCAAAGCATGTTTAATCGGGGCTGTTAACAAGCGGGATTTGCAGTGCGCCATAGCAGGACATACAGCGCTCACCGGCTATACCGGACTGCTGCTAGAGCTTGTGCAGTTGGAAATAACCCAGGTGCATATCATCTTCCGGCTCTGTCGCATTCGGGGTGATCATCAGGCTATACCTTTCTTTGTCTTCAGGAGTCAGGATGTCTTTCACTTGATACACCTCGTCTACGTCTACGCCAAACTTATCATCAATATGTGACGCAGCGCCTTTAAAGCCCGTGTGCTTGTAAAAAGCTGTTTGTTTGGCCTGTTTCACAGCTCCCGCCTGATCGGGTGCCACAGCCAGCATTTTGTAGTGAAACTCGTCGAACTCATTTGGCTTGTAGCCGCCCAGGTTCAGAAAGAAAAGTTTGTCAGGTCCATCCGCTTCAGGTATAGCCGTTTTCGGCACCACCTTTACCTGGTAGCCGTTTACCTGCGTCACTTCACGCCAGGCATCGATGTGGATATTACCCTTCGCCTCCGGCCAGAAAGCCTTGATGGCCGGCACCAGGTCTTTCACCTGTTCGCCAATGGCAAAGAACATATCGTGCTGCTCCGTGTTGCGCCCTGCCGGACGACAGCCCAGCATCAGCATGAAGAGTTTAGGGTTTTGCATATTGATAAGTTAAGGGAATATTTTTTTTTGCAGCTAGATAGAATTCTAACCTCTTTACTTATACCCGATGATCGAAGTAAACGACACCTTCCGCATGGGCTGTCTCGACACCGGGTTGATCGCCTCCACTACACCTGCCGCTTTGAGTGCTTCAAAGGCTTCTTTGTAATTACCCCGGATGTAATTCGTGCCGATGTTGTGGTGGCGGTAAATACTGTCGATGGGCAGGTTGTGGTAATAGCTTCGCTTCTCAGCCAGGTCAGCGATCAGGTTCTTGATCGAGTAGCGATACTGCTCCTGAAACAGCGACAACTGGTGCTTGATATTGGCTCCAAACAGCGGCACGCCATCTTCCTGGTAGTCGCTGTACATGAGCATCAGCTCCTTCATTTTCATATAAGGCGCATCGTTCTTGGAAACAAAAAACAGGTAATGACTTGTCTGGTTCTTTTTGGGCAGACTAATCTTGAAGCGGAAGGTTTTGTAACCCTTCTCCCGGAACACGTCCTCGAATTGGTCGACCATAAAGTCTTCGCGCTGGCCAGCATCCTGGTAGCGGTCACAAAACTCGCGGATCTTCAGCAGGCGCTCTTTTCCAAACACATCCGCCATGATGCTGTCATCGGTGGCTCCCTGCACAGCAGCCCTTAGCTTGGCGGGTGTGAAGAGCATGAACAGGTCCAGCCCCCAGCGGCGCACCGACTGCAAGAGCAGCTGTTGCGAAAACTCATAACCGAATGGATCGAGGTATAGCAACGTAGGTACGTCGTTACCCAGGAGCTTGGCAAGTGAGGCCAGGCTGGCTCCCTCATGCAGCAACACCGGCTTGTGCTGCAACTCTTCGTAGTAGGGCAATTGCTGTAGATTTTCCTTCAGTCTGGCAGTGACGGTCTTTTTCTCGTCATTGAAAAAAGTGCGCACCACTTTGTTCAGGTTATACTTGTCAGTGGCCCCGAAAATGCTGTTGAGCACCCGCACAGGCGTGGCGGGCTTGCCGTCTTCCGGCTTTCCGTCTCCGGCGTACAGGTCAATAAAGGCCAGTACCGGATTGGACTTGTAGCGCTGCCCCTGCAACTGGGCACTGCACCAGGACTTGAAAAACTCGTTCAGCAGCTCTGACTTGATCTCAGCGCTACTGCGTTGCTCTATAAAAAAATCGTTTGTATCGGCAGTAGACATGTACTATTGGTCATTTATGTCTGCCCGGCTGGTTAAATAGGTTAATCCTATACCTGCCCGGTAGACTCACATTTTAAGGAAAGGTAAAGTTAGGGCTTGTTTCAATTATAAGCGTAATTTTGCAGCATGAAACTGACGGGCAACATTCTCAATATTAAAAACAAGCGCGACGACCGCAATGCAGGCATCCTCATCGAGGTGGACAAGATCGAATATGTCACTTACAAGAAGGATGGCAAGTATTACCAGCCTTTAACCTGGAAGTGGAGCTGGAAGAACCGATTGTGATAACCGGCGACCAGTTAGCTCTTAAGCCAGTAAAGCACCTGCAGGAAGGCGAGTACGATTTTGATGTGTATGACAGAGAGGGTGATGACTATGTACTGAACGAAAACAAATTCCTGTCGGTGCTGATGATGTACGACGAAGAGGAACAGGAGCATTTCCTGTCATCGGTAGAGTATACGGTCACGCTTCCAAACGAAGAGTTCAAGGCACTGAAAGAAGAGCAGCATAAACTCCGGCAGTCCCGCAAAGGCCCAGGCAAGAAAAAGAAATAGCCTGCCTTACCTCAGGTATAAAACAGAAAAACCTGTTTCAAGAAATACTTGAAACAGGTTTTTCCTTTTCATGTTCCGTCAAACATGGAAGCAATTCTTCCAAAAGCTTCTACAAGCTTTAATTCAGGTTTACGCCTGTCTGAACGATAACATAATGTCTATACCTAATTGTACGCAAGCCGGCATAGAAGGTTGATGTCCAAACACTTACTTTTTATTCATACCCAGGTAAATACCATAACCGATCAAGCCCGCGCCTAAAGCAAAAAGTACATACTGCTTCTGTTTATTGTCCAGACCGTTGAAAGTGTCCAGGCCGTACTTACCCGGGTTTTTCACTATGTTCATGATATCACCCGGATTTTCCATCAGGTAATTCAAGGGATTAGAGGTTTTTGATGTATTGGTCTTCATAGTTTTCCTTTTTTCTTTTGCTTACGGCAACAGGAGCCGAATAGATGGGAAAATATCAGAAAAGCTATACCTGACGCCGCTGCTTAGTTGGAGGCCTTTATGAGGTAGATGTTACCGTTCAGGGTTGAAAGCCCCATGCTTCTCACCTTTACAAACAAGCATTAATTCGATCAACCGCCGGTGCGGTTCAGTTCCTCCAGGTTGTTGCGGCGGCGCTCTTCTACTTTAGCGCCTCTGCTAAACTTGTAACGCAGGGTAAACCCGATGTTACGCTGTCTGAAATATTGATCCCAGTCACTCACATTGCCCTCGCCCAGCGTAGCTCCAATGATCAGGTGCTGCGTTCCGAAAATATCGTTGGCGTTGATGCTCAGGTCCAGTTTATCATCCATAAAGCTTTTCTTGACACCCACATTTAACCACCAACGCGCATCGGCACGGTAGAGCGCGTAGACACTGGGGCCCTGGTATACCCCGTTCAACTCCAGCTTTACTTTTTTGGGTAACAAAATGGTATGGTTAGACTGCAGCATGTAGAACACCTGGTCGTTCACAGTCTGTCCATTGTCAATCGCAACATTGTACTCATTATAGGCCACGATCAATGTATTGTTCGATTCCCAGTTTTTCATGATGCTGTAGGGTATATTGGCTGTCAGGCTCAGGTTTCTGGAGTCGTCTGCGTTGCCGATATAATACACGGTGGTGGCCGTTTCCGGATCAATAGCTACCAGCTCTACAATAACATCCTGCGTGTGCTGATAGCTCAGGGTCAGGTTGTAAGCCTTTTTAAACACCTGAGAGATGCTGAACGCGTTGGTATACTGCGGCTTAAGGTCTGGATTTCCGAGCCAATAGGTATAAGGGTCGCGGTAGGCAAAAAAGGGATTGAGCTGTCCGTAATTCGGGCGCTGCAGGCGGCGGCTGTAGTTATAGTTGATCTGGTAGTCTTCGCTCACCTTCTGCTGCAGAAACAAGCTCGGGAACAGGTTGAGATAGCTCCGCTTCGTTACATCCCCCGTGGTCAGCAACTCACCTTTCGATTGGGTCTGCTCTGCCCGCAAACCTGACTGCAGGCTAAACCGCTCAGTGAGTTTGGTGTTGAAATTCACATAGGCGGCATAAATGTTCTCGTCGTACACAAAATGGTTTGTACGCCTGGTGTCCAGCACCGGCACTTCGCTGTTGTTAAAGTAAAATCGGGAGTCGGCATCAGATATCACCCGGCTGGCTTTTGCTCCTATTTCCAGCCTGCGGCCTTGTGCCAGTGGTTTCGTGAAATCTACTTTGGCAGCATAGATATCGAACTCATTCGGGGTATTGGTATACAGAAAATCCTGTGTGACGGCACCTGGTTCGGTAAGGTCGTAGAAGTAGTTGTAGAAGTTGGCATCTCCCCTGTTCCTGATCTTTACGAAGTCCAGATCGGCGGTGAGGGTAGTACCCAGGGTATCATACTTGCCCATGTAATGCAGATTGGCCGTTCTGTTAGAAAAGCGGTTCTGGTTGAAATTGTCCGCATCTATAAACTGGGTTGGCTGATCAGGCGAAGGGCCAATGTAAGTCTCTGTCAGGAAATCAGCATGCAACTGGTTGGTGGCATAGTACCCCATGACGCCCACACTGTGCCGGTCATTAAAGCTGTAGTCTGTTCCCAGGCGTACAGCTGGCGGACCCTCCACTTTAAAGTTACCATCTGCCACCTGGTCGAAGTAGGTAGAGGATTCATCGCCTCTGAACACACGGGTGAAGGTGGCATCGCGTCCTCCGACGCGCCGCGCCATATCCAGGTTCAGGAAAGAACTCCACGGTCCGGTCTTGTAATTAACGCTGGCTCCTGTGCTGTAGCCGTATTGCTTAAAGTTGTAGTTTCCACCAGCATACACACTGCCATTCAAACCTTGTACCGTATTCTTTTTCAGGTTGATGTTCAGTATACCTGATGAACCCTCCGCATCATACTTCGCTGATGGGTTTGTGATGATCTCGATGTTGCGGATGTTCTCGGCGGACATACCTTCGAGCAGGGAGCGCAGGTCACGGGCAGAAAGGTAGGTCAGCTTTCCGTCGAGCATTATGGTTACGCCCGCACGTCCGTTCAGCTGAATGTTGCCTTCCTGATCGATGTATACCCCGGGAGAAGTAGCCAGCACATCATAAGCTGTTCGGCCTGCCGCCAATGCCGTACCTTCAATGCTCACTACCATGCGGTCAGCCTCCTGCGTGATCGTAGGCCGAAGCGTCTCCACTGTCACTTCTTTGAGCTGGGTCGCGGTGGGCACTAGTTTGATATTACCTGCAGTTACCTCTGGTTTTGCTGCTGTAACTGCTATCTGGCTGATGAACTTCTTCTGATAGCCCAGGAAGCTGATGGCTAGCTGGTAATTCCCCACAGGCACACCCGTAAAGGAGAAACGGCCTGTTGCATCGGTGAGGGAACTCTGAAGTGCCTGTGTGGAACCTGGCTGCAGCAAGGCGACCGTTGCGTACTCAATGGGCTTGCCAGTAAGAGAGTCCGAAAGCGTGCCGGTGATTTTACCTGCTTCCTGCGCCCGCGCGGCACCTGAAACGGAAAGGAAAAGGCATAGCAATCCCATCAAAAAAAGTACACTTTTTTTCATAGATAATAGAGTTATGATTTTATGTATTCGCCTTCGTATGCGTGGGGTACAAGCTAAAGACACATCTTTCTGTGCACAGTTGCATCCGGCACCAATTTAATCTTACACCCTGCTGCGTCCCCTCTCAAAGGAGACGACCGAGTCTCAGAAACCTTACAGGTCTTTCCAGTTTTATTTTCGGAAGCTGCTAAGGGCTGAGAAGCCTCCGGGTGATTTAAATAAAAGGAAACTTTGGTTTTGAGGAAGGTTACAGAATTTCCTGTTCCTTATTTCAGGTGTAAGCAGCGCTTCAGGTTAATCAAAGCGTAGGTTACGCACAGGGTTGGCCATGGCAGCTTTCAGTGCCTGGTAGCTGATGGTGATAAGCGCTACCGCAGCGGCTGCTATACCTGCCAGCAGGAAGGCCCAAACAGGCATATCGATGCGATAGGCAAAATCCTGTAGCCAGGTCCGCATGGCATACCAGGCCAGCGGGAAGGCGATGAGAGCCGACACGACAATCAGGGCCAGAAACTCTTTGGAGAGCAGGGCGACAATGGCACTGTTGTCAGCACCCAGCACCTTGCGTATACCGATCTCCTTTTTCCTGCGCTCAGCAGCGTAGGCAGCCAGTCCGAGCAGCCCCAGACAGGCCACAAATATGGCTATACCTGTAAAGATCCAGAGCAGGGTTTTGAGTTTATCTTCGGCCTTGTACATCTTTTCGAAGTTCTCGTCCATAAAAATGTACTCGATCGGGTAGTCAGGCGCAAATTTGTTCCATACTTTCTCTACCTGCTCTATGGCACCTGCAATATGCTGCGCATCTACTTTCACAGCCACTTTCCAATTGGCGCCCGGGAAGATCTGCAGTACCGTAGGGTCAACCTTATCGTAGAGGCTCTTGAAATGGAAGTCTTTTACCACACCGATGATTTTGCCTTCCTTCAGGGTGTCCTTATCAGCGTTGTTCCATACATTCCAGCGCAGGGTCTGCCCCAGCGCTTGCTCAGGTGAGCCATAGCCTAGTTCCCGCACTGCTGTTTCATTGATCATGAAGGCATGGTCGGCATCGGTTCTATGCGCTTTGGAGAAAGGCCTTCCGGCCACCACCTGCACGTTCAGGGTATTGATGTAGTCATAGTCGACCATCAGATGCGTCACACCGTGGTGCACCTGCTCCCCGTTTCTGGGCACAATGATGCCGTCCCCTGCCGTGGCATCACCCGGAAAGCCGTAGCCAATAGACACATTCTTAATCCCAGGAACATTTCGCAGCTCATTTTTGAAGGTCTCATAATTATCGAACATATGCTCACCCCGCATTTGGAAGAACATGATCTGCTCCCTGTCAAAGCCCAAATCCTTGTTATGCAGATAAGACACCTGCTGGTAAACGATGAAGGCACAGATGATGAGGAAAATAGAGAGGGCGAACTGCACCACAATCAGTCCGTGGCGCAGCCACTGTATCCGGCCAACCTTGCTATCAACCACCACGGCACTTTTCAGCACCTTAACAGGCTGGAAACCAGAGAGCACAAGGGCCGGGTAAAAGCCTGCCAGCAAACCGACCACCAGGGTCAGACCGAGCAAAAGCAGCAGTAGTTCCGGATTTGTGAAGACGTTGAAGCTCATTTCTTTGCCCGTAAAGGCATTGAGCGAAGGTAGCAGCAGGGAAGTAAGCGCTGCCGAGAAGATCACACTAATAAGGGTGAGTAGCAGGGTTTCGCCCAGAAATTGCATTACGAGCTGCCCGCGGCTGGCACCAATGGACTTACGCACACCCACCTCTTTTGCCCGCTGCATTGATTTGGCCGTGGCCAGGTTTACGAAGTTGAAACAGGCAATCAATAGGATGAACACTGCAATGATACTCAGCGCCTTGACATAGGTAATGTTACCACGGATAGCCTGGTCGTGCTTAAAACTGGCTGAATGCAGGTATACCTCATCGAGCGGCTGCAGCACCGGTTTGTAATCATAAGGCTCATTGGTATCAGGATTGCGCTGCTTTGCCACGATCTCCCTGAACTTGGACTGCAGGAACTGCGGGTTGCCGCCATCCTTCAGCTTAACATAAGTATAAAACTGTTGCCAGTTCCAGCTCTTCATACGCTCTGCCGGCAGTTCGGCGGTTTCCATCGAATGTATGAAGTTTACAGGCAGGTGAAAGCGCTCCTCGGTGCTGAACACACCCCGTACAATGTAAGGCTGCTTGTTTACGGATACCTGCTTCCCTACAGGGTTGATGTCCCCAAACACCCGCTGCGAAAATTCATCTGAGATCACGATGGAAGAAGGATCTGCCAGGGCTTTATCGGGTGAGCCGTATACAAATGGCAGCTGGAAGATGTCAAAAAAACCGGGATCAACGAAAAAGCGGCCTTTCTCATAGATCCGCTTCTCTCCTGCCTCCACCAGGTTATTGGCATCGAATTGCTGCATGAGAATCCGCACCGCCTGCTCCACCTCCGGGAAATCCTGCTCCAGCGTAGTGGCAAATGTAGGCGGCACTGGTGCCACCATTTCGCCAGCTTCTTTGGCTGACTTATCGTTATACACCCGGTATACCTGTTCGCCTTCCGGCAGGAACTTGTCGTACTGCAACTCGTCGTACACAAACAGGCCAATCAGCAGGCAGGCTGTAATGCCCAGGGCCAGACCAGCGATGTTGATGAAGGAAAAGCCTTTGTGCCGAAGCAGGTTTCGGTAAGCGGTTTTGACGTAGTTTCTGAACATGACGCTCAATTTAGTGGATGATGCGATATAGAATGACTCCGGCAATTCCGATCTTTAGAAAAGAACAGCCTGTCTGCTGCATTTGATACAGAGCAAATGCCATAAATTTATATTATTGATTACCAACAACTTACCCAATAATACCAACTTGATTGCGTACATTTTCGCGCAGCTGGTGTGCGATTTCGCACGCCTTTTTTTACAGAAAAGTCTGTTTTAGCTTCGTAATCAGCGAGTTGTATTAATGGCATAATTATAGTTTATTTAGGTACTATATCATACCTGCTTATGCTGTTAAAAAAGGCCTCCATACTGATTGTTGATGATGATGCCGATGTGCTCACGGCTGTCCGTCTGATGCTCCGGCCACAGGTGAAAGAAATTGTGACGGAAAAGAACCCCGAACAGCTCCCCATTTTGCTGAAGCAGTACAGCTTCGATGCTATTCTGCTCGACATGAACTTCAAGAGTGCCATCCATACCGGCAACGAGGGTTTATATTGGCTACAGAAAATAAAGGAGTTGCGGCCGGAAGTGGCTGTCATCATGATCACGGCCTATGGCGATATTGATCTGGCCATCAGGTCCCTGAAAGAAGGTGCCTCGATTTTGTAGTAAAGCCCTGGCACAACGAGAAACTGCTCGGCACGATTACCAATGCGGTAAGCCAAAGGGTAAACGGCGGCAAAACAACGGCCTCAGGTGCAAACATTCCTTCCAGCGACTTTGAACTGCTTGGCGAGTCGGATGTCATGCAGGACATTAAGCTCAAAATAAAGAAAATAGCCCCCACCGACGCCAACATCCTGATACTGGGTGAGAACGGAACCGGTAAGGAGCTGGTGGCTAAAGCCATTCATGAACAGTCGCTGCGGGCTGCCAAACCCTTTGTGAAAGTAGACGTGGGTGCACTGACCGATTCGCTCTTCGAGAGTGAGTTGTTCGGTCACAAAAAGGCGCTTTTACCGACGCCCGTGAGGACCGCGCCGGACGTTTTGAAGCCGCACAGGGCGGTACCATCTTCCTGGATGAAATAGGTAACATCTCGCTGCACCAACAGTCTAAGTTGCTGAGTGTGCTGCAAAACCGCCAGGTGATCCGGGTGGGCGCAAATGAACCGGTGAACATCGACGTGCGCCTGCTCTGCGCGACCAACGTACCGCTGAGCGAACTGGCAAACGAGTCACGCTTCCGCAAGGACCTTATTTACCGCATCAACACCGTGGAGATTCTGATACCGCCACTTCGAAAGAGAGGAAAAGACATTGTGCTGCTGGCCACGCACTTTGCGCAGGTATACGCGCACAAATACATGAAACCGGTACCAGAACTCAGTAAGGCGGCACAGGATAAACTGCTGCACTATCACTTCCCCGGCAATGTGCGGGAGCTGCAGTACGCTATCGAGCGGGCGGTCATTATGGCCGATGAAGCGCTGCTGGATGCCGCTGACATCCTCTTTTCTCCCATAGAGGCGGCACCGGCAGGCGAAGCGCTGGAGCAGGGCACCAATCTGGAAGAACTTGAGAAGCTGACCATCAATAAAGTGCTGCAAATGCACAACGGCAACCTGACCCGAACTGCCAAAGAACTCGGCATTACCAGAACGGCCCTTTACCGTCGCATGAACAAGTATGGGCTTTAAGAACTTGGAATGGGCGCTGATTGCAAGGGTCATGCTACTGCTTATCACCCTGAGCGTCCCGGCTTTTGTCATCGTCAGGGGCTGGTCGGAGGCGCTTGTCTTTTGGCTGCCGGTCTTTATTCTTCAGGTTGTGGATCTGCTCCGCTTTCTGCGCAAAACCCAGACGGAGTTTAACCAGTTTATCGAGTCTGTACACTACCGCGATTTCTCCCGGCACTTTGATGAGCAGCATGCCTATACCCAGCTGCAGCCGCTTCGTAAAGGCTTCAACGAGATCAACTCCACCTTTAAAACTATCACCCTCGAAAAAGAAACCCAGTACCACAATCTGCAGAAAGTGGTGGAACTGGTGGAAACCGGCATTCTGTCCTACAACATGGAAAACGGGGAGGTGGTGCTTATGAACGAGTCGCTCCGCAAGCTGCTGCATGTGCCTTTCATGAAAACGATCCATTACCTGTCCAAAAGAGACAAGGAGCTATACGAAGCCATACTTGCCCTGGAGCCCGGTCATACCCGCATCGCAACGGCGCATACCACCCATTTTGAGAAGAATACCACGAAAGTGCTGCTCTCCGCCACCGCGCTGCAAAACGAAGGAAACAGGTATAAGCTGGTCGCTTTTCAGAACGTGAACGAAGCCCTGGATGAAACAGAATCGCAGGCTTGGCAGAAGCTGCTGAACGTGCTCACGCACGAGATCATGAATTCGGTTGCCCCCATCTCCTCCCTGGCGGACACCCTGAAAAACCGCCTGCAGCAAACCCAACCCACAGGTATAACAGCAGAAGATCTGGAGGACCTGGAAGTAGGCATCAGCACGATCAAGCAGCGAAGCGAGGGCTTGCTGCGCTTTGCCGAAACCTACCGCAACCTGAACAAGATCACGAAGCTGAACCTGGACACGGTGTATGTGAAGGACCTCTTCTCCAACCTGCAGCGTTTGATGCTCCCAACCCTGACGCAGAAGGTATACAGTTGGAAACAAATCTGGCTAATCCCTATATTTCGCTGCACGCCGACCCTGCCCTGCTGGACCAGGTGCTGATCAACCTGCTGGTCAATGCCATGGAAGCTGTGAAGACGGTGGAAGCACCCCAAATCACCCTTGCAGCCTATACCTCCCCTGACGAGAAAACGGTGATCAAGGTCATGGACAACGGCATCGGGATGTCGCAGGAAGTACAGGAGAAAATTTTTATACCTTTCTTTAGCACACGCAAGCAAGGCAGCGGCATTGGATTGAGCCTCTGCAAACAGATCGTGCTGCTGCACCGGGGGACCATACAGGTGCAGTCAGCCCCGGGAGAGGGTACTACTTTTATGCTGCGTTTCGGGCAATGAAATCTGAAAAGCCTCGTATAGGATTCAGAAAACAATAACCTCAAAGCTTACCCATGTTTCTGCTTCCGCATCTGGCACTTCTGCTCATACTCACTACCACCCTCTTCGATACCTTCGCAAACCTGGACCTGGCCACATTGCAAATGCTGAACGGCGACCGGGCAACAGACCTGGATTATCTGCTGCTCACGTTGACTGTTACTGCCTACGGACTTGGTGCCCTGGTACCGCTTTGCCTATACCTGGCGGGGCATTTCAGGAGGATGGTTTCGCTCAAGCTGAAAGCCTACCAGTATGTATTTGCCATGGGGCTGAATATCCTGTTCATAGGCTTGCTGAAGTATACCGTTGATCGCCCCCGCCCTTTTGTAACCCACGACACGATTGAGCAGATCGCGGAGGCCAGCAGTCCCTCCTTCCCTTCCGGCCACACTGCTTTTGCGTTCACAGCGGCCGTTGTGCTGGTGCTGATGTTCCGCAACCCGGCTCTTCGCGGCCTCATACTGACTTGGGCCCTGCTCGTGGCCTACTCCAGACTGGCCCTGGGTGTGCACTACCCTAGCGACGTGCTCGGATCGGTGCTTCTTGGATCGGCCGCCGCCTTTCTTTCCACCTACGCCTTCCGGAAACACCGCGAGCAGTTTTATGCGTTGCTCAGGCGAGGTCGGAATCTGAGGATAGTACGGTAGGTATAGCAGTGTTTTAAAGTGCAACTTGTCAGTCGATAACCGGCCAAGTGTAGCTCTGAAAGTTAAAACATCCGTGGCTGTTGCACAACTATCTGAATACAACCGTAAGCATATAGGTTAAACTTTTGGTGGTATGCAGGGCAGGAAGACTTTCAAGGATGAGAAGGAGCTGCACTTCTCGCTCTCGGCGCACGTGCCGGAGCACAACTTTTATCGGCAGCTCAAGCAGCAACTGGATCTCGATTTTCTCTACGAGCTGACCCGGCCCCTCTATGGCAGCTGCGGTCAGCATAGCATCGACCCGGTTGTGTTCTTCAAGCTTTGCCTGGTGGGCTACCTGGAGAACATCGTCTCCGACAGAAAACTCATCGAGCACTGCAGCCTGCGGCTGGACCTGCTTTTCTTTCTGGATTACCAGCTCGACGAGCCGCTGCCCTGGCACTCCACACTAAGCCGCACCCGCCAGCTGTACCCGGAGGCCTTGTTTGAAGCCTTGTTCAATAAGGTGTTTACCCTGTGCGTGGAGAAAGGCATGGTGTCGGGCAGCACGCAAGCCATCGACTCGGCGCCCGTCAAGGCCAATGCCTCTATGGAGAACTTGGTTCTCAAGCAAGCTGCCCTACCTGTAGAAAACCAAGAAAAGATAAAAGAGGCTAATGCTGATCTTTCCTCGGCACACTACATCACGGCCCCAGAGCACCAACTCAAGCGGCTTAAGAGGCGCTGGCAGCGGCTGAACGAGCGTCCCGCAGGGGCTGTCGGCTCATCCAACGAAAAGGCGCAGCTGCTGAGCTGGC
>NZ_AKIS01000195.1:0-1734 GCF_000277005.1 Pontibacter sp. BAB1700
GAGCAGAAATCCATGCTGGTGACCTATGATACCACCGATGAAGATGATGCGCAACTGGGCGTGGGTCTGGGCTGTAACGGAATCATCCAGATCCTAATTGAGCCCATTAATCCAAATGATCCTGCAAATCCAATCACTTTCTTTCAGGCTTTTCTGAACAATCGGCAGTCGGCGGTAATCGTGACGCTTTTCTCGCTCGAGAACCGCACAAGTTTGCAGCCGGGTACCTGCCTGTTTATACCTGAGAGAGGAGCTTTGGCCGGTACATGCACTGATGCCATGCTGCAGGAAGCCCTCCTGCGCGATGCGCAACAGGTGCTGGCGCAGCGTGAGTCCTTCACGAAAACCTATATGACCGATGAAGGCACTTTGACAGGCTTCGTGGAATTATTACAACCGGCTGTGTCGCTGGTGGTGGTGGGGGCCGGCAATGACGCTATACCTGTGGTAAACATGGCCGCGATACTGGGCTGGCAGGTGACCGTCGTAGATGGTCGGGCGACCTATGCCAAGACAAGTCGTTTTCCGGCTGCACAACAGGTGCTTGTGGCCAAACCGGAGCAGGTGCTGACGCAGCTTAAACCCGATGAACAAACAGTTTTTGTGCTGATGACGCACAATTATAACTATGATCTTGCCATGCTGCGGCAGCTTTTGCCACTGGCTATACCTTACATCGGTTCACTGGGCCGAAAAAGAAACTGGAGCGCATGCTGGCAGAATTGCAGGACGAAGGGATGGAGATAAGCGAGGAAATGCTACAGCGGGTATACGGTCCGACCGGACTGGAGATCGGTGCTGAAACTTCCGAGGAAATCGCTCTTTCCATCCTGGCTGAGATCAAGGCGGTACTGGCGAACAAGTCAGGTGGCTTCCTGCGCGATAAACCGGGTGCTATCCACGATCGCGGTGATGAAAACCTGGAACTGGGCAAACAGACAAGCGTATCCGGATGTTTTCTGTAAGCGGACTGGTCATACTGGCGGCTGGCGCTTCCACCCGGTTAGGACAGCCAAAGCAACTGCTGTATTACCAGGGCAAAAGCTTTTTGCAACGTGCTGCGCAGGTGGCTACGGAAGCTGGTTTTTCGCCTGTGGTCGTTGTGCTGGGGGCGCAAGCGGAAAAGCTTATACCTGAACTTGCCAACCTGCCTGTTACAACGGTGCAGAACCCCGACTGGCAGGAGGGAATGGCTTCTTCTATCCGAACCGGGCTACAGGAACTTTTGAAATTAAAGCCGAAGCTGGACGACGTGACCTTTATGGTTTGTGACCAGCCTTTTGTGGATGCTGCTGTGCTGAAGCAACTGTTGCAGGCAAAACAGGACGGTCGGAGCGGCATTATCGCCAGTGCCTACCAGGGAACACTGGGTACACCGGTGCTTTTTGATAAGTTTTACTTCCCCGAATTACTGGCGCTGGAAGGGCAGGAGGGCGCTAAGAAAATCATTCTGAAACATCCTATAGCGGTCAGATCGCTGCGTTTTGAAGCAGGTGCTATCGATATTGACACGGCAGCAGACTATGCGGCACTGCTTCAGACAGATTTGCCGGATTAACCAGACTTTAAGCGGGACTGCTTATTTCCCGCTCCATATATTTTCCTAACTTAGAGTTCAAAATTTCAGATTAGAAAGATGGCGACATACAAACTGCAAATCAATGGCCGAAGCTATGAGGTCGATGTAGAGCCGGACACCCCGTTGCTTTGGGTGCTGCGCGACAACCTGGACGA
>NZ_AKIS01000196.1:0-9423 GCF_000277005.1 Pontibacter sp. BAB1700
TATCTGAAACCTTAACTTTGCTATTTAAAGTTAATTTAGAACAAAATGCCATATCAGGCATTAATAAAACTAATGCATTTTTACAATATGTATTAAAAAAATCAAATGAATAACTATCTCTAGCGCAAAGTATGAGTTCATCATGACTATTGAAGACTTCAAGTTCCTTTTTTAGATTGTGCTCATTATTAAAATGCACCGATTGTGGAAACATTACAATCCTGTTGTGCTTGTATCTTTTAATGACGTTTTTCCTAAAATTCTGATGGTTATCATATAAATCACCAAAATTTCCTCCACCTTGAAGTAAAATATTATTCTGTTTTTTTAATACTGGATAGGAAAAAAATATATCATCAGAAGTTGAAAGGCATTTGAAGGGGATGCTTTTAAGGAAATCTAGTTGGCCTTGCCATATTAATTGGTCTCCTGCATTTGGGTAATTAGGAGTATCAAGTAAATGATAATCACCAGTAATATGCTTAGATAAGTTAGCTATTACATAATCCTCAAGATCGTTTACTGAGCGAAAAACTTGCATATTTATATGTAATTGTAATATTGGTTTCAGAACAATATAGTTAAGAAGGTAGGCTCTTATATAAATTGCCGTTTTTTATTTGGCTTTACCTCTGGACTATCTCCATAGCCATACCCGTAAGCATACCCATAACCATACCCATTTTCTTTCTTTGCATCATTCAGCACAATCATAGGATGCGGCAGCTTATCTGATTTATAAATATCATCTATGATCTCAACCTGAGACTTGCGAGTGAAGTCATAACGAATAATAAAGGCGCTTGAGTCAGCATATGATGCCAATGTAAAGGCATCTGCTACCTGCCCTACAGGAGGTGAATCCAGCAGGATGTAATCGAACTCCTGTTTCAGCATCTCTAATAAATGCTTTACCTTCGCACTCAGCATAAGTTCTGCAGGGTTTGGAGGAATAGGGCCTGATCCGATCGCATGAAGTCCAGGAACAGCTGCAATAGGAATTATAATATCCTCAATGGCAAATTTATCCGAAATCAGGTAATTAGTAATACCAACTTCGTTCGACAAGCCCATGTCCTGCATCAATCGCGGCTTGCGTAAGTCAAAGTTCACAATAACCACCTGCTTACCTGTCAAAGCTAAACTGGCACCCAAATTGATGCTGAAAAAGGTCTTCCCTTCCCCGCTCATACTAGAAGTGATCAAAATAGTCTTGTTCTCTTTCCCTACTGTCGAGAACTGCAAGTTGGTACGAATTAGTCGAAAAAGCTCCGTAACGGTGCTGCGACTGTTTTCTGTAACAACCAGTTTATCAGGATAATCACTATGTGAAATCTCACCGAGTATGGGCGTTTGTGTACCTTGCTTTACCTCTTGCAAAGTCTCAATCTTATCATTGAACAGATCGCGCACATAAACGAAAGCGAATGGCACTCCTAGCCCCAATAGAATCGCCACAAGATAGATCAATTGCTTCTTGGGTTTTACCGGAAGATCACTCGCCATGGCAGGGTCGAGTACGCGCGAGATGGAAACAGCCGCTGCAAGGGATACCGCCGACTCCTCACGTTTTTGCAGCAAGTAGAGGTAAAGCCCCTGCTTGATGCCCTGCTGCCGCTGGATCTCCAGCAATTCACGCTCAATAGAAGGAACCTGCTGTATTCTGCTCTCAAACTGGGCCATATTGGCTTTCAGGTTGTTGCGCGTGATGGTCAGGCCTTTCTTAATATTGGTCAGGTTCTCGATAATATTCGTTCGCAGGTTAGTCAACTGGTCGCTTAAATTCAGTACCAGCACATTGGTTGGCTGTGTCGTATGGAGTAGGCGCTCCCGCTCCAACTGCAGTTCATTGAATTTGGTGATCAGTCCCATTAGAGTTGGGTCTTGTATACTTAGTGCACTGGGTACCAACTGATACTCCTGCCCACTATCGTGCAAGTATTTTTCAATGGAATTCAGCACATCCAACTGTATCTCAAACTCAGCCAACTGTTTATTATAATCACTGGCACGCTCTATATATAGCTTTGCCTCTGAGCTCACATCAGTTAGTTCATTCTGGCGCTTATAGGTCTCTACTTCCTTTTCAACGTCTGTCAGCTCCGCCGTCAAAAACTTGAGTCTTTCATCAATGAATTCGATGGTGTTAGAAGCGATCAGGTTTTTGTCTTCTACCGCTTCCCGGTTATAAAGCTCCACCAGTTTATTGATGATATCTTTGCCCTTCTCCTGTACAGGATCTGTTATACTGATCCAAAGAACGCTGGCATTTTTGTTGACCGGACTGATGGTGAGCAGTTGCTGGTAATGATTGGCTAACTTCCGGATATCGTGGAATTTGACGATGATATCGTGCGACGTAGTAGTATTGCCTGCTACAACAGTAAATGTACCGTAAGGCTTTTGGATTTCCTGTCCGAACTTATGTTCCGACCGCAAGGTTTCGCCCTGTTCGTCTTCCTCTTCCAGCACAAAGCTGTTATTTTCCTGCACCTGGATCACGATCGATTTGCCATAAGAAGCCGAATCCAATTTACTTACAATTACCTTAAGAGGTAGCTCTTTTCCGTAAATCTCGCCGCTACGGAAACGGCCTTCCTTGTAATAGCTTGTTTGTAAAGACAGATCGGAGAGCACACGCTGCATTAAACTAACAGCATTAAGCACCTCAATTTCATTGTCTACAATTTTGCTTGATTGAAACGCATCCAAGTCTCCGAGCACGGTCCCGCCCAGTAAAT
The DNA here is from genome assembly GCF_000277005.1 of Pontibacter sp. BAB1700. Classification (NCBI taxonomy): domain Bacteria; kingdom Pseudomonadati; phylum Bacteroidota; class Cytophagia; order Cytophagales; family Hymenobacteraceae; genus Pontibacter; species Pontibacter sp. BAB1700. The sequence continues at coordinate 2,742 of NZ_AKIS01000196.1, forward strand.
CAGCCCCTTTCTTATCATCCGGATAAGCACCTTGCTTTTAATTGTATACTCAGGCGTGGTATAGCGCAGGTATAGGAAAGCCAGGGTCAGAGCCATCGCAATACTCAGCGCAAACAAATACCAGTAGCGCACATATTTGTATAGGATTGCTTTTAAGTTTATCTCCTCTACCTGCTGTTGCTGGAACGCGAATGCTGGGCGCTGAATTTCAGGTGTGCCTTTTTCTGCCATAATAAATTTGTATTAAAATAAGCGGGTAGCGACTACGATCAGTAGAGAAGTAACAGCTGTGATAATTGACAAAGTGCGCGTATTGGTGCTGGCCTGTATCTGCTTCATTTTGTCCGGCTCCACATATACCACATCGTTCTGCTGCAGATAGAAGTATGGGGAGTTTAGCACTTCCTTATTATTCAGGTTCAGGCGCGTCATTTTACGCACGCCATCTTCTTCCCGGATCACCAGCACATTTTCGCGCTTGCCAAAAGCGGTCATATCACCGGCCATACCCAAGGCTTCCAGGATGTTGATCTTCTGCGTAGGGATGGTAAACGTAGCCGGACGATTCACTTCGCCTACCACTGTAATCTTGTAATTCAGGAAGCGGATGTTGATGATGGGATCTTTCAAGTGAGGTTCCAGCTCCTTCGAAAACTTCTCAATCGCCTCGTTTCTGGTTAAGCCAGCCAAGTGCACTTTGCCCAATACCGGGAAGTTGATATAGCCGCTTTCGTCTACCAGGTAACCTTCACGGTAAAGGTTATTGGTGGTCCCGGAACCGATGCTGTAATTGGAAACTATACCTGTTGTTATATTCTCCCCTCGATTGAACAAGGCATTGGCTTCGGGGCTGGGGCTGGTGACGCTGATGCTGAGCAGATCGTCGGGCTGAATTTTAGCGACACTGCTATTCTGTATATTTTCGGTATATTCAGAAGCTTCCTGCAAGTCACTGAAATATGCCAGGTTACGCGGGGTACAGGAGACCAGGCAGAGGAATGCGATAAGGTAGGTAAACGTTAATTTCATCAGCTAAAGCTCAGCATCATTTTTTCAAAAAGGCAGTGTAAGCACAACAACCTTCTTTTCTCAAAAGCGTATCTTATAAGTTGGCAAAATTGCATAAAAAATTCTGCTTAACGAAGAATATATTCTAAAATACTTTTCCGCAACTTCGGCCGTAGTCAGGAACATAGAGGAGAGAAAGCAAAAAGGCAGTTTAGTCCTTAACTAAACTGCCTTTTTCTATGAGCTGGGTGTAACTCTCTATCGGCCTCTGCGCAAGCTAAAATTAAAGCCAGCAGGTAAAGTGTATATAAAGTTTACGCTTGCGCTAACATAGGCATCTTTGTTGCCAGTAAAACCGCCCTTTCGTTTATAGTTGTCAATTAAATCTGAACTGGTAAAATTAAAGGTAAGCTCAGGAGCAATGCTAATTTTACTTGTATAATTGAAACGAATGCCACCACCCACAGGAATAAACGCTGCTACACCAGAATTTTTTGAAGCATCAGAAGAAGCACTGTAATAGAGCACCCCCACACCTGCTTTTACATAAGGCACAGCCAAACGAAGTAAGTCGGTGCTGCCATAGCCGCGCAGTGGCCGGTAGCTGTGTACGAGGTCATACACTGCCGTAGCACTTAACTCAGCAATATGTGAACTGAAAGGAACCTGTGTACCTGGCCGATCAAGGAGTTTGGTGTTAAAGCCAACATAGTTCAGGTTTGAGCGAACTCCCACACGCGGAGCTACCTGGTAAATAGCCCCAACCCCGACATGGGGGCCAAAACCATTCTGGCGGAGCATTCCGCCCAGGCCATCATCCCAGCCATTGGTTCGGTTATCGCTATTCATTACGGTAAGGCCAGCACCAGCCATCACCGAAAACTTATCAGATGTCATGTAAAAGAGCTGCGAAATGCGCTTAGCCCTCGAATTTTGAATTCGAAATTTGTTGTGCCAGGCTTCTTCAGCAGAACTAAAAAAAAGACAGGCAACGGCTCCAATAGAGAATAGTATACGCTTCATATAATAGCGACAGCAGACATGCTACTGTTTAGGTTAGAGTATATAATGTTGCAAGTATACATAGAACAAATTAAATATTTATAGAACAATTCAATTTTATCATAAAAAGGGTCGCACATTGCCGTGTAGCGCTTTTTCTGTTTTATTTGGTAAAGACTTACAGTTTTTCAATTCCTTCTGCGCCTGCACTAGCAACAGAAATCAGGAACAGGAACAGGAACGAGGGATAGGCATTGCGGAGTGCGAGCGAGCAGGCTAGTGTTTTGTTGCTTAGTGTAGGTATAGCAGAATTAATCCATTGATCGTAATCTACTAGCCACCTACAAGTTATGAATGATGATTCCGAATTACATTACTATACATTTTGTCCCGAACCCAACAGCCTAACACCAGCAGCAAGACCGGCGTATACCTGTTCCAGACCATTAGCATACCTTAACATGAAGATCATTCACGACGAAGAGGACACCCGCTTTTACATTGAGCTGGAAGGTGGCGAGGCCGAGCTCACATATTCCATCACCGACCAGGGCCACATGGACTTTGATCATACCTTTGTACCGGAGAACCATCGGGGCCAGGGCATAGCCGATAAGTTAGTAAAATCCGGTCTGGAGCACGCCAGGGCGCAGAACTGCCAGATCATTCCTTCCTGCCCTGTGGTAGAAGCCTATGTAAAACGCCACAAAGAATACGACGACATCGTGCGCTGGGACTAGCTTATACCTGCTGCTCCGTCTTTTGTGGCCGGAGCAAAAACCAGATGACAAGACCCACTGGCCATACCATGAGCAGGACCATCAGGGCGACCAGCCAGGGGGACTTGCCCCGGCGCCGCGCATCCTTATAAGACCACACCACACTCCAGGCTACAAATACCAGTAGCACCATACCTACGATGATGCCGACGAGGCCCAGGCCTGCAAAGTAGGATGTGTAGCTCTGCTCCATAATGATCGTTATACCTATTTATAACGCAGGCGATCAGGTGTAGTTGAAAAATGGCACAGGTGTCTGCTACCGTGGGGCCTATTACCATAATGCTTATACCTTTAAATTGGCAGTAACTGGTAGTCCCCTTTAAAGGGGCAGGGGGATGAAAGCACTTTTAGGTCTAGCACAACTGTTTCTACACCGACTCTATATTTCGTTGGGTGCGGGAGAAAATTTCCCTCTCGGGAGTCTGGGGTGGGTAAATCGTGGCTATACCTATACTTATACCTGGCTTTCCACCGCCGTTCTGTTAGACGCTCGCAGGTCCGGAGGACGCTGCGAGGTCTGGGCGACTTTAACCCAAGCAACCCATACCCTCCCCGGCATTTCCCGTACAGGATACATTATTTATAGAATACCGGCCTGTGGCCGATTCGCAGACCAAACCAACGGACTATGAAAGACACGCAGCAAAAATACCTGTGGTGGCAGGAAGGCATCATTTACCAGATCTACCCACGATCGTACCAGGACAGCGACGGCGATGGCGTGGGCGACCTGCAGGGTATCATCCAGCGCCTCGATCACATCCAGGCACTAGGTATAACGGCCATCTGGATCTCTCCCATCTTCTCCTCCCCCATGGCTGACTTCGGCTACGACATTTCTGACTACTGCGACATCCATCCGCTATTCGGTACTATGGAGGACTTTGACGAGCTGCTGCAGGCCGTACATGACCGGGGCATGAAACTGATCCTGGACCTGGTGCCCAACCACACCTCAAACGAGCACCCCTGGTTCAAAGAGTCCCGCTCTTCCAAAGACAACCCGAAGCGCGACTGGTATATCTGGGAAGATGCAAAAGAAGACGGTTCCGAACCGAACAACTGGCTCAGTGTGTTTGGAGGCAGTGCCTGGGAGTGGGACGAGAAAACAGAACAATATTATTACCATGCCTTCCTGAAAGAGCAGCCCGACCTGAACTGGCGCAACCCGGAGGTGCAGGAGGCGATGTTGGACGTAATGCGCTTCTGGCTCGACAAGGGCGTGGACGGTTTCCGGGTGGACGTGATGTGGCACATGATCAAAGACGATCAGCTGCGCGATAACCCGGTGAATCCGGACTATGAATCGCACCAGGCCACCTACGAAAAACTGATTCCGGCCTACTCCACCGACCAGCCTGAGGTACACGATATCGTGCGTAAAATGCGTGCCGTGCTCGACGAGTACGATGAGCGCATGATGATCGGTGAGATCTACCTGCCCATTCACAAGCTGATGACTTATTACGGGACCGACCTTAAAGGAGCGCACCTGCCTTTCAACTTTCTGCTGCTCTCCACCAACTGGGACGCGGGAGAAATCGCCTCCAACATCAACCAGTACGAGGCTGCACTGCCGGAAGGCGGCTGGCCAAACTGGGTGCTCGGCAACCACGACCAGTCACGTATCTCCAGTCGGGTGGGACAGGACCAGGCACGGGTAGCGGCGATGCTCCTGCTCACGCTGCGGGGTACACCTACTATCTATTATGGAGATGAGATAGGCATGCGCGACGTGCCTATACCTGAGGAGGAGGTGCAGGATCCGCAGGGTCTAAACATGCCCGGGCTCAACCTGAGCCGAGACCCGCAGCGTACGCCCATGCAGTGGGACGACAGTGAAAATGCCGGATTCAGTCCATCTAAGCCATGGCTGCCATTGCCAGCGGACTACCGTCGGGTGAATGTAAAGGCACAGTCTGATGATCACGGCTCCATGCTGGCACTGCACCGGCGGTTGCTGAACCTCCGTCAGAAAGAAGATGCCCTGCGCATCGGGCACTACAAGCCCATGGAGGCTCAGAAACCGTTGCTGGCCTACCTGCGCTATACCTCCGACACCCGCTTTCTGATACTGCTGAACCTGAGCCACAAAACGTGTCATTTCCACCCGGAGCACTTCCAGTTCGAGGGAACCATTGAAATAGACACGCTGCCAGAGCGGGAAGGCACTGAGGTGAAAGACAAGATAAGCCTGAGCGGCGATGAAGGGATGGTGATCAGGCTAAAGCAGCGAAAAGACTAGATGCGGAATGCCTTGCCTCTTAATTTATTTAAATGTAGTGTAATGACTCAATTCTTGTCATTCTGAAAGAAACTTGGTAGAAGGGAGGTTAAGACTCAGCAATGAAAAGCCATAATTACTTCGTCTATATCACTACAAACCCAGGCAAGACTGTGCTTTATGTGGGGGTGACAAATGACTTGGTATATCGGCTTGATCAACATAAGGAAAACAGAGGAAAACCTGAAACGTTTGCAGGCCGCTACTTCTGTTACAAGCTTGTATATTATGAGCGCTATACCTATGTGCAGCATGCTATAGATAGAGAGAAGGAGCTAAAGAGTTGGAGCCGTGAAAAGAAAATGAATTTGATAAAAAGTGAAAATCCATACCTGCGATTTTTGAAAGCTGATCCTTGAAATACAGCTTCTCAGGCTAGCTACCAAGATCCTTACAGGATGACAAAAAGAAGGTATAGAACAGCCTTAGCATCATATTAGCGTCGTTGTATTCTAATAATATTTGCCTTTAACGCTCTGTCATTCTGTTAAGAAACTTGGTTAGAGGGGTGATAAGCCTATGCTATCCGCTACCAAGATCCTTACAGGATGACAAAAATAGAGGTAATAGATTACCTCCGCCGCAGCTAGTTTAACCTCTATTAACGCTAAACCTATACCTATAGCAAAAATTTAGTTCTGTAAATTATGAACTAATGAAACTAAGCATTACCTTTGCATCGTTAAAGCTATAAAAGAAAGGTAATATCATGACTCTTAGCGAAGAACAGCGTAGCTTAATTGAGGAATTTGGCATCTACCAGGAGAACAACGGTTTCCAGCCTGCCGTGGCGCGGGTGATGGGGCTACTGCTTGTTTCTGATCGTCCTGAACTCACTTTCGACGAGATCAGCGAAACCCTCAGCATCAGCAAAAGCGCGACCAGCAACTCGCTGAACATGCTCCTTAACACAGGACACATCGAATACACCACCTTCTCCGGAGACCGAAAACGTTATTTCCGCATTAAATCCTCCAACTGGCGTGAGTTGTTTGCCAAGAAGATGGAAGATCTGAGTCACCTTAACTCACTATTAAAACGGGTACTGGAAGTCAGAAAACGTGATAATCCAATTTATGATACGAAGCTGAATGACTTTATCAGCTTTTTGGATTACATGAAAGCGCAAATGCCCGCCTGATCGACGAATGGGAAAAAAGTAGAGCATAATTTTTTTAGTTTTTAAGTTCACAATTTTCAGAACTAACTACTTATATCTAAACATAATAAACAAAAACGTGAAAATCAAATATTTAGTAGTCGGATTGGCCATGCTTTTCGTGAAGCCGGTTGTGGCGCAGGAGAAGCCCGATGTGCAGACGCTGAGTCTGCAGGAGGCCATCACGTATGCGCTGGAGCATAACGAGGACATGCAAAAGGCCTCTTACGACCAACTGAGCGCCAAGTACATGGTCAAAGAGGCCAAGAGCAACGGACTGCCGCAGGTGAACGGCTTTGGTAACTTCAACATGTATCCGGCTATACCGGTGCAGGTGATCCCGAACGTGTTTGAGGGAAAGCCTGATGAGATGATTCCGGTGCAGTTTGGTACCAAGTACAATGCATCGGCAGGTATACAGCTTCAGCAGTTGCTGTTCAACCAGTC
>NZ_AKIS01000197.1:0-7450 GCF_000277005.1 Pontibacter sp. BAB1700
TATCGCGAGAAAATGCGTTACGCCATGAAAGATGACCGCTTTAAGCTAGGCTATGACTGGGCGGTGACCAGTTACAAAGTACCAAGCAAAGAAGCCGCAAAAGTGCTTGTAGAAAGTATGGCCATCCTGGACTAGCAGCTCTTAATCAAAAAGCTATAAAACAGCTCGGCCTGCCAGTATAAAAGTCTACTGGCAGGCCGAGCTGTTTTATCAGAAATAAGTCTTCTTAAGAAATACCATTGCCATTACGGTAGGCCTCGATGGCGGCACGAACGCTACCATACTTCTTGAGCAACGCAGCAGCTTCGGGTTTCGCCAACTGTAGCTCTTCCATCAGCATGCGTGTGCCGCGCTCCACCAGCTTGGTATTCGATAGCTGCATGTCTACCATCTTGTTGCCCCTCACATGGCCAAGCTGGATCATGGTGGCAGTGGTGAGCATGTTGAGCACCAGCTTTTGAGCAGTACCGGCTTTCATGCGGGTGCTGCCCGTTACAAATTCCGGCCCTGTAACCACTTCTACCGGATAGTCAGCGGCGGCGGCTATAGCACTGTTGGCATTGCACACAATACAGCCTGTGGCTATCCCCTGGCGACGGCAGTCTTCCAATCCGCCTATTACATATGGCGTGCTGCCCGAAGCGGCTATACCTACCACGATGTCTTTGGCCGTGATGTTATGCTCCTGCAGGTCCTTCCAGGCTTGCTTTGTGTCATCTTCAGCAAACTCCACTGCCTTCCGTATGGCGCCGTCACCACCTGCTATGATGCCGACTACCAAGCCGTGAGGCACCCCATACGTAGGAGGGCACTCCGATGCGTCTACTATGCCGAGCCGACCGCTGGTGCCTGCCCCAATGTAAAAAAGTCTGCCTCCGTCAACGGAGGCGCTCTACAGTAGCATTTACCAGCGTTTCGATCTGAGGTATAACACGCTCAACAGCCAGTGGCACACTTTTGTCTTCCTGGTTGATGCAGGTGAGCACCTCGTGCACGGGCATTTGCTCTAGTCTATCGTAAAGTGAGTCGGATTCGGTAGTGGACACTGTGTTAATCGGTCAAATTTGAATTCAGTAAAAAAAGCGTGTTTGTAGTTAGGCATTCTGCATTTTGAGCAGCTCCTGGTGGTATTTGATCAGGCCTTCGCTTGGGCTGGAGATGATCACTCCGATATGGCAGCCATACTTCTTGGCTACCAGCTTGAGCGTGTCCGAGAAATGAAACGCGATAGAACCAACAAAGTTTACAGGAAGCTCACCAAAACCCTCGTATTTGCTGACATGACGCTCAAAGAACTCTTCGAAGTTCTCGTAAATCATCTCTTTGATCACCGGGCTCTTGCGTTTTTCATACATGAATTTGGCAAAAGTGGCCAGGTACTGGCTCGGTATGTCTGAGCCGTATACGGCGTCGAGTATGCCGTTCTTGGTCAGATTGTATCTGTTCTTAAGTGAAGTAGCCAGTTCTTCAGGCAACTCGCGGTACATGTAGGCCTTGATCAACAGCTTGCCCAGGTAGGCTCCACTTCCTTCGTCACCCATCAGGAAACCAAGCGAAGTCACGTTATCTATAATGTTCTTGCCATCGTAGAGACAGGAGTTGGAGCCGGTGCCCAGGATACAGGCTATACCTGGCTTGTGGCCACACAGGGCGCGAGCAGCAGCTAGCAAGTCGTGGTCTACATAGTTGGGCACGTTGGGGAAGGCTCGGCTAAGGGCATCTTCTACGCGTTTGTTACGCTCCGGAGAGCTACAGCCAGCACCGTAATAGTAAATGGCGCTAATATTTTTTTCTTTCAGCTGAGGCAGCAGCTCGGTCTCAAAAATGCTGTAAATCTTGTCAGTATCGAGGTACTGCGGGTTGATGCCAGTTGTGTTGACCTGTTCATATTCGTTGTCGGCATCGATTACACGCCAGTCTGTTTTTGTAGAGCCGCTGTCAGCTATCAGAATCATAATATTGGTAATTTATAGTTGATCAGGAGCCTACCTGTTACAGTAGCATACTCCCTGTGTTTTATTTTCGGTATACTGAATTTTTGACTTGTCCGATCACCTCAAATTTGTCAAATACATATTCGGTATGCGGCGCGTCCTTCAACTCCTCGGTCAGGTCCTGGCCTGCCCAGTGTTCGTAGTGGTTGCCGCTCCGCCACAGGCGTGATTTTTTCACGTCGTAAATCAGGCCTTTGTAAGCCACCCATACCTCGTCACGGTCCTGGCCATTGCGCAGGGCAAGCTGTTGTAGGGTGAACTCCGGGAGATTTTCTTCCATTTGGTTGCAGGCCTCACAAAGCCCGGGTTGCAAATATAATAATACTGCCCTAGTGATTGGGGCAAACGGAACAGAATCGGGTTTGTTTCTTTGTTCGCTTCCTGAAGTATTAGCCAATGCGGGCCTGCGTCAGGATCCAGCGGTTAGGCACTTCGCCTTTGATGGCCTGCAGGTAGTCTTCATAGCTACAGGGTACAATGCGGGGACTCTTTTCATCTGAAAGGGGTTCTACTTCCATCCACCACTTTTCACTTGCTTTGCTTTTATAGAATGTCATACGCTCCGGGTTATCACTGAAGGCCACGGCGTATTTGGTAAACTTGCTGGAGCTGAATTCTGTTTCATTCTTGCGGTGGTAGAAGCCCTCTATGAAGTACCAGATCATGGTGGCGATGGTCATGGCCGTTAGTTCCTGGCTGTCCTGTGCAGGATCATACTCGTAAATTCCCAATGATGTCATCTGGTCACTCAGACCTGCATACCAGCACAGCTGGCAGGCTTCCTCGCCAGTAAGCCCGAACGGGTTGGCAGGCGTATAGCCCGGCGCATCCTGATGGCGGATAGCCGAAATGTCAAAAGTGAGCAGGTCTGCCAGGCGCACAACCGGCTCCATCTCCTGCACACTGCGGTGCACTTCGCCTACACGGTAAGCCTCAAAGTGCAGCTTTTCGAACGTGGCCATCACTTCTGGGTCCACCAGGTAAGACTGATAGCCGATCTGGCCCAGGCTGAAGAGGTAGTTCGGTTCGTGCATCAGGATCTGGCGGAGCTGCTTTTTATTGGCAGGCACGTCATTGTCTTCGCTCATATCCACGCTGCTGTCCACGGTTACCATATTCACGGCACGTTCCAGGTACTCGTAGCCCATGTACTGTCCGTACTCCAGGTCATGCGTGCCGCCGATGATAATGGGAATGGTATTATGGGAGATGAGGACTTCAACTATTTCTTTCAACCGCAGGTAAGTGTCGTCGAGTGTTATGCCCGGGCGTAGGTTGCCCAGGTCGACTATGTTGCAGCGACCGGCTCCTTTGTGCATGCTGTACAGTTTTTTGCGTACAGCACGGGCCGGAATCATCTCTGCTACTGTTTCCTCTCCTTGTCCCCGGGTCTCGTTTATCCCGATCAGGGCGATGTCAGCTGAGCGCCAGTCAGGGAATTTGCCAGTAAAGCGGCCGATGTAGGCACCAAGTGTGCGCGGTTTGTCAAGCAGCGCAAAAATGTCCTCATTCAGAGGTTCGAAAAAGATGGAAAGGTTCATAAATCAGTATCAGGAAGGTCAAATATAGCAAAACTGCTGCTTTTGTGAGCGGCTTTTATTAACTATAACTTTTTCGCGTAAAAAGTGCAATCAATATAATGAATAGCAAATATTTGTACAGGAAGGTATAGAAATTTCAGAAAAAAATAATTAAAATGCACATACTAACGAACGTGTGGCCCATGTTGTGCCATCGTTCGTGATGTCCTAAAATAGACTGACACTAACCTTAGCAAACACAATGAACGTAACCCGCACCCTTGATCTGCTGCCTTTTCAGCTGCAGAACTCGCCTCAGCCGGATTGTCTGGCTACAAAAGTTAACGGACAATGGATTAAATACAGCACACAGGATGTGCAGGACACTGCCAACCAGGTAAGCCTTGGTCTGCTGAAACTAGGTATAGGAAAGGGCGACAAAGTGGCTATTATTTCCCTGAACCGGCCGGAGTGGGTGTTTGCTGACTTTGGTATACAGCAAATAGGTGCTATAAGTGTACCAATGTACCCGACAATCACGGTAGAGGACTACCGCTACATCTTCAACGATGCGGAGGTGAAAGCTGTGTTTGTGTCTGATGCGGAGCTCTACAACAAAGTAGTGGCTGCTACAGAGGGGATGGAGAGCATCAAAGAGATCTATACCTTCGACGAAATTCACGGTGCCAAGCACTGGAAGGAAGTGATCAAACTGGGAGAAGGAGAAGACGTAGCACAGCTTGAGCCATTGAAGGCTGGTGTTGGTCCTGACGATATCCTCACCATTATCTATACCTCTGGTACAACCGGCAACCCGAAGGGGGTTATGCTGACAAATAACAACATTATCAGTAACGTGACTGGTACGCTGCCTTATGTGCCTGTAAACCAGCATCACCGCGCACTGAGCTTCCTGCCGCTTTGCCATATTTTCGAGCGCATGCTCCTTTATTTATATATGCGCATTGGCGTGTCGATCTACTACGCTGAGAGCATCGAGAAAGTGGCCGACAACCTGAAAGAGGTGCAGCCGCATGTGTTTACCACGGTGCCGCGTCTGCTCGAGAAGGTATATGACAAGATCGTGGCCAAAGGTATGGAACTGACCGGCGTGAAGCGTAAGCTTTTCTTCTGGGCACTGGAGCTCGGTCTGCAGTATGATACCCGCGAAGACAAAGGCTGGTGGTATAACAAGCAGCTGGAACTGGCCAATAAACTTATCTTCAGCAAATGGCGCGAGGCCCTGGGCGGCAACGTAATTGCCATTGTATCGGGTGGCGCGGCGCTACAGCCACGCCTGGCCCGTGTGTTCTGGTCAGCCAACATCCGCGTGATGGAAGGTTATGGTCTGACAGAGACGTCGCCAGTGATAGCCGTGAACCGCTACGAGCCGGAGAACAACGTGATTGGTACCGTAGGTATGGCCATCGATGGGGTGGAGATCAAAATCGCAGAGGATGGCGAGATACTGACCCGTGGACCACACGTGATGAAAGGCTACTACAAGAAACCTGATCTGACGGCCGAGGTGATCGATGCCGAAAACTGGTTCCATACCGGTGACATAGGAGAGCTGGTAGAGGGCAAGTTTCTTAAGATCACGGACCGCAAGAAAGAGATGTTCAAAACGTCGGGTGGCAAGTATGTGGCACCGCAGCCGATCGAGAACAAGCTGAAGGAGTCGGTAGTGATAGAGCAGGCCATGGTGGTAGGAGCCGGGCAGAAGTATGCCGCTGCTCTGATCGTGCCTTCGTTCCTGGGGCTGCAGGACTGGTGTGCACACAAAGGTATCCCGTATACCTCTGATGCCGAGATGATCACCAAGCCGGAGATCATGGACAAGTATAAGCGTGAGGTGGATAAAGCCAACGAAGGGCTGGCGCAATTCGAGACCATCAAGAAGTTCACGCTGATCCCGAACATGTGGACGGTGGAAAGCGGTGAGCTGACACCGACCCTGAAGGTGAAGCGCAAAAACATCACAGCTAATTACCAGAAAGAGATTGACAGTATGTATTAATATGAAGTGAATTGAAGGTTTAAAGCCTTTCAGGTAACAAAAAACCCTTTCCGGACCGGAAAGGGTTTTTTGTTTGTAACCATTCTATGAATTATACATAAACTATAGCGGAAGGTACTATAGCACGAAATCCACTTTAACCTTTGAAGTCGGGAGGGGAATAAATTTTTCGTTAAATTAGTATGCTTGCATAACATTTTTCTTTATATTTGGTATAAACTACATGATGCATGAAGCCGGAAGAGACCGTAGATTATAATGTGAAGGTTTGTTGGCATGCTATCTCGCGTATGTATAATACAGAGGCTGCCAAAAATGATATTACCACCTCCATTGGATTTGTTCTGTTAAACATCAATCAGGAGACAGGTACCCCCGCCACGAAGATTGCCCCCCTGCTTGGTTTGGAGGCGCGCAGCCTGACCCGCATCCTGAAGAGCATGGAGGAGAAAGGCCTTATCTATAAGGTGTCTGACGACAAGGATAAACGGCTGGTGCGGATTTTCCTGACCGAACTAGGGCTGGAGAAAAAGGAAGTATCGCGCAGAACGGTGCTCCATTTTAACCATAAAGTGCAGGAAGCTATACCACAGGAAGAGCTGAATACCTTTTTCCGGGTTTCCGAGCGCATCATCAACATGATCGAAAACAAAGAGATTTTCTAACCATAGTAGACCATCAAGCTTTTTCTATGAAGAGATTAATTAAGAAAGTAGCCGTGCTGGGTTCCGGTGTAATGGGCTCCCGCATTGCCTGCCACTTTGCCAACATCGGCGTGCAGGTACTGTTGCTCGACATCGTGCCACGCGAACTCACTCCTGACGAAGAGAAAAAAGGGCTGACGCTGGAAAGCAAGCATGTCCGCAACCGCATTGTGAACAGTGCGCTGGAAGCAGCCATTAAGTCTAATCCTTCGCCCCTTTACCGTAAGTCCGATGCCCGCCTGATCCAGACGGGTAACTTCGAAGACAACATGAAGGATATCGCCAGCGCCGACTGGACCATTGAGGTGGTGGTGGAGAACCTGAAGATCAAGCATTCAGTGTTTGAGCAGGTGGAGAAGCACCGCAAGCCGGGCACGCTGATCACCTCCAACACCTCGGGTATCCCGATTTACATGATGCTGGAGGGCCGATCTGACGATTTCAAAAAGCACTTCTGCGGTACGCACTTCTTCAACCCGCCGCGCTATCTCAAGCTATTAGAAATTATACCTACGCCAGAAACCGATCAGGATGTTGTAGACTTCCTCATGCACTACGGCGACCTATACCTTGGCAAGACGACTGTACTGGCCAAAGATACACCGGCTTTCATTGCGAACCGTGTGGGTATCTACGCCATCATGCAAGGCCTGCAGGTGATGAACAAACTCGGACTGAACGTGGACGAGGTAGATCGTATCACAGGTCCGATCATTGGTCGTCCGAAGTCTGCTACGTTCCGCACGCTGGATGTGGTAGGTCTGGATACTCTGGCTAATGTAGCCAACGGTCTGTACCAGACAGGAGAGAAGGACGAGTCGCGTGAGTTATTCAAGCTACCGGACTACCTGCAGAAAATGGTGGAGAACAAGTGGCTGGGCGACAAAACCGGTCAGGGTTTCTACAAGAAAACGAAAGATGCCAAAGGCAAAACCGAGATCCTGACCCTCGACCTGAACACGCTGGAGTATGGACCAAAGCAGCGTCCGAAGTTCCAGAGCCTCGAAATTCTCAAGCCGATTGAGGATCTGAAGAAGCGCGTGAAGACCTTCTCCAAGCAAAACGATAAGGCAGCCCAGTTCTTCAACGAGTCACTCTATGGCTTGTTCCAGTACGTGAGCAACCGCATACCTGAGATCTCCGACGAACTCTACCGCATCGACGACGCCATGCGTGCCGGCTTTGGCTGGGAGCTGGGTCCGTTCGAGTACT
>NZ_AKIS01000198.1:0-7857 GCF_000277005.1 Pontibacter sp. BAB1700
CACAGGCACCAACGGCAAAACCACCACTACCCGCCTCGTGGCGCACATGCTCAAGTTCAAAGGCTACCAGGTCGGCTATACCACCACCGACGGCATCTACATACAGGACAACAAGATCATCAAAGGCGATACCACCGGGTCCTACAGCAGTGAGTTTGTGCTCAAAGACCCCACCGTGAACTACGCCGTACTGGAGTGTGCCCGGGGCGGCATGCTGCGCTCCGGCCTGGCCTTCCGGCAGTGCGACATCGGCATCGTCACCAACGTGTCGGCCGACCACCTGGGGCTGGGTGATATCAATACCGTAGAGGAAATGGCCGAAGTAAAAGCCGTGATCCCTCGCACGGTATGCCAGAATGGCTATGCCGTGCTCAATGCAGACGATGACCTGGTTTTTGAAATGGCGACGGGCCTCTCCTGCAAAGTGGCCTTCTTCAGCCTGGACGAAAACAACCCGCGCATCCTGCAGCACATCAGCAAAGGCGGACTGGCGGCCGTGCTTGAAAACGGGTACATCTCTATCTTCAAGAATACTTACAAGATCCGGGTGGACCGGGTGGCTGACATTCCGCTGACCTTCGGGGGCCGTGCCCGCTTTAACATCCACAATGTGCTGGCGGCTACCCTGACCGGGTATATCAACCACTTTGAGATTGCCGAGATCAGAACGGCCCTACGCACTTTTATTCCTTCCGCAGAAACCACACCGGGCCGCATGAACCTGTTCAAACTCCCGCGCTACGAAGTACTCATCGACTATGCCCACAACATTGCCAGCATGGAAGCCATCGCCGACTTCATCGACAATGTGCAGGCCACCTACAAGATCGGCATTGTGGCAGGTATAGGCGACCGTCAGGAAGAAGACACCATCGAGATCGGGCGCATTGCTGCCGAAACCTTTGACGAGATCATCATCCGGCAGGACAAAGACCTGCGCGGCAAATCCGGGCAGGAGATCAACAGCCTGATCAAGCAGGGCATTATGGCCGTTAAACCCAACATGAAGCTCACAGAGATCAACCAGGAAACCCGTGCACTGGCCCATGCCATGGAATATGCCCCCTGAGGGTGCCTTTATTACTCTGTTCTCAGAGGATATACCGGAGTCGATCAAGCTGGTGGAGAGTTTCCGGATCATCGATCACCGGCGCATTTCCTCCCTGGAGCAGGACTCATTTTAACGCGGGGTACCTCCTCCGGCGGCTATACCTTGTAATAACCAGGTACAAATCGTCCCGTACTACCAGGGGCTCAATTAAACGGAAACAAACAACGATGAAAAAATTTGCAATTGCGATTCACGGCGGGGCTGAAACAGTGAAGCCCAGCGAAATTGACAAGAAGAAAGAAGAAGAATACAGAGAAGGTTTGGCAGATGCGCTGAAAGCAGGGTATGACGTACTGGAAAAAGGTGGCAGCGCCCTGGATGCAGTAGAGGCGGCCGTCAACAGCATGGAGCGTAACCCGGCGTTCAACGCGGGCCGCGGCGCCAGCCTGACACAGCGCGGCGAGACTGAGTTTGATGCTGCCATCATGGATGGCAACACCCTCCGGGTGGGAGCTGTAGGTGCCGTCCGCTATGTGCAGCACCCAATCAGTCTGGCGAAAGTGGTCCTTCAAAAGTGCGACCATTGCCTGCTGGCAGGAACTGGTGCCGAGGAATTTGCCCTTGCCAACAACCTTCCCCTAAAGGGTCCGGAGTATTTTGTGACGCCCGAGAAAAAAGATGCCTGGCTTGACAAGCAGCAGGAAAAAGCAGCCAAGAAAAGGCAACCTGGTTCCATGTCCGACACAGTGGGCGCCGTAGCACTGGACATGAATGGCAACCTGGCGGCCGCTACATCCACCGGCGGGCTGACAGACCAGTTAAAAGGACGCGTCGGGGATTCGCCCATTATCGGAGGAGGCACCTTTGCCAACAACGAGGCATGTGCCGTGAGTTGCACCGGCGAGGGCGAGGCGATCATGCGTGGCGTGCTCGCCCACGAGGTATACGCCATGATGAAATATGCCGGTAATTCCCTGCAGACAGCCACCGACAAGGCTATTGAACTGCATGCCGATAAACTGCAGGGCGACCGGGGTATTTTGTCAATGGACAACACCGGAAAAGTAGCCTTTGGCTTTAATACCGGCTTTATGAAGCGTGGCTACCAGGCAGCAGATGAAGCGCCTTTTGTGGCCCTGTGGGAGTCTGAAAAGATCAGGAAGCCTGCTAAGTTAAAGGAGATGGAAAAATAGCCTGAAACGAAGTAACGTTGTACTGGAATTTCACTGCCTTATATTTTTCAAAATTATTTATCCTCAACGCTTGACTTTCCGTAAAGCACTATTAACTTTGAAACTCAAAGTACTTTACAATGAATCAGCAGCAAGACCAGTTAGAAGCCCTGCACGAGATCCGCAACATCATGGATCGCTCTTCCCGCTTTATCTCCCTGAGCGGTTTGTCCGGCGTATTTGCAGGCTTGTCGGCGCTGGCCGGGGCGGCGGTGGTCAAGTGGTATCTGACACAGCACAACATCAATTACGTGAGTGACCTGGCAGGCAACTTCAGCCGCGACAACATCCTGTTTTTGCTGGCTGTGGCTGTGGCTGTGCTGATACTTGCCTTCGGTACCGCCACTTACTTTACGGCACGCAATGCCCGCAAGAAGAACCAGCGCACCTGGGACAACCAGTCGAAGCGACTGCTGGTGAACCTGGCTATACCTTTGGCTGCCGGCGGTGTGTTTTGTGCCGTGCTGCTTTACCACGGCATTCTATACCTGGTAGCGCCTGCCATGCTGGTTTTTTATGGCCTGGCCCTGCTCAATGGCAGCAAGTATACCTTGGGTGATATTCGTTACCTGGGCATCATCGAGATCATCATTGGCCTGGTTGCCTGTGTGTTTGTAAGCTATGGCCTGATGCTCTGGACGCTGGGATTCGGTATACTGCACATTGTATATGGCGCGCTGGTGTACTTTAAATACGAACGCTAGCAGACCTGTGAAAGAGTATCTTGAAAATATAAACAAGGCCTTCGAAAGCAGGGCGCGGCTGGGCATTATGTCAGTGCTGATGGTGGACGACAAGGTGGACTTCAACACCCTGAAAGAAACCCTGCAACTGACCGATGGCAACCTGGCCAGTCACCTGCGGGCGCTGGAAGAAGCCCAATACCTGCGTGTGGAAAAGCAGTTTGTGGGCCGCAAACCCAACACCACCTACCATGCGACGGACGCGGGCCGTGAGGCTTTCAAAAGTCACCTGGATGCGCTGGAGCAACTTATTTTGAACAACAGGCAAAGCGACTAATTTTTTTTGTCGCTTTACTTTGAAACTCAAAGTACTTTAATGACACACAAAATAGATTCATAACCTTAACTCAGATTAAAATGGTACAGCAACATGATTATCAAAACCAGCCTTGGCAGCCTGCTGCAGCAGGTAAGCGGGCACTGACAGGCGCCGCGATCGGATTAGCCTTGATCACACTTTTTCTGGCGGGTGTCAATTCGCCTGACCCGGCATGGGGCAAGTTATGGATGCTCCGGCCACTGCTGATCGTTCCTATGGCTGGTGCACTCGGAGGCTTGATCAACTATTTCTTGCTGCAGTATCACCATCGGTTCGGGGTGCACAAAGCCATCGCCATCGTGCTCAGTGTGCTGATTTTTGTAGTAGGTCTGTGGCTAGGCTTTGTACTGGGTCTGGTAGGTACGCTGTGGCACTAAGCGGCAGGCACTAACACACTTACATGATCAAAAAAACTTACCTGAAGGTATAGACCCATGAAAGAGCAAATACTATCGCACCTTGACAACCCCGGACAGTTGGAGAAACTTTACCGCTCCAACAAGACAGGCTTCAAACAGGAGTTCAGCAGCATATACCCGCAGCTCAGCGGCACTGCGCTGGCTGACTTCTGGCACGCAAGACTGCACTATGAAGCAGAGGATGTTTTCTGGCGCTTCAACCGGGAGTTTCTGTTTGTGGTGATCGCCGCTTTGGTGGCAGGTATACTGGTCAAGCTGCCCGCTATCTTCCCGATCAGCGAGGCATTCTACTACCCGCGCAACCTCAGCTTCTTTGTGCTGCCGCCTCTGATGGCCTACTTTGCCTGGAGAAACAAAATGCCTGAATACAGTGCAGGCATTATCGCCGGGATCACGCCGTTTGCCTGGTATACATTAATGCCTTGCCCGACAACCAGAGTGACACCCTTGCGCTCGCCTGCATTCACCTGCCTTTGCTGCTGTGGGTACTGTTAGGGGTGTCCTATGCTGGCAACGAACTTCACCTGGCTGACAAGCGACTCAGCTTCCTACGCTTCAACGGCGACCTGGCGGTCATGTCGGCGCTGCTGGTCATAGCGGGCGGTATGATGACAGGTATAACGATCGGCTTGTTTGCACTGATCGGGCTCCGGATCGAGGAGTTTTACTTTGAGTACATCGTCGCCTTCGGGTTGCCGGCTGTCCCGATCGTGGCCTCATACCTGACGCAGAACAACCCCCAGCTTGTCAACAAGGTGTCGCCGGTCATTGCCCGGATCTTCAGTCCGCTGGTGCTGGTGATGCTAGTGATCTACCTCGGAGCCATCATCTACTCCGGTAAAGACCCTTACAACGACCGGGAATTTCTACTACTCTTCAACGTGCTCCTGATCGGGGTAATGGCGCTGATCTTCTTTTCCGTTGCCGAAAGCACGAACCGGAAAAGCGCTCCATCAGCGGTGTGGGTGCTGCTCATGCTCTCGGTTGTGACGGTGGTCGTGAATGGCATTGCCTTATCGGCTATTTCGTTCCGCATCTCGGAGTGGGGTATCACACCTAACAGAGTGGCTGTGCTGGGCGGCAATGTGCTCATGCTGGTGCACCTGCTCATCGTCACGGTCATGCTTTTCAAAGCAGCCACCCGAAAGGCAGCCATCACAGAGGTGGGACGTTCCATTGTGCTCTACATCCCGGTTTACTTTGCCTGGACGATTGTGGTCGTATTCCTTTTCCCGATTATGTTCGGGTTTGAGTAAGCAGCAGAAATATTCTCTTCACTATAAAATCAAAAACACATCATGGAAAAAACATTTCAAATCGGGAGTGTAGTCAGCTGGCTGTTTGGCTTCCTCTTTCTGGCTATCGGATTCATCAATACGTTTTGGGAGAATGATGCCGGATATGGCCTTTTTATCATCATCCTGTCACTCGTTTACTTCCCTCCCATGACCGCTATTCTGCAAGAGACGACAGGCTTCTCTGTGCCGTTGGCCGCCAAAATCATCCTGGGCCTCTTCATTCTGTGGTCTGCGCTGGGTGTGGCCGAACTGCCCGAAAAGATCGACCTGATGCTGAAGGACTTTTAACCAGTCATTACTTAAAACAAATCATTTTCATCATAAACAAAAACAGATATGGTAACGCAAAACAAAAGATTGATCGGCATTGTGCTCGGAGTAGCACTGCTCTTATTTATCCCACTTATCGCGATGCAGTTCACCAGCGAAGTAGACTGGGATCTGCGTGACTTTGTGATCATGGGCATCCTGCTGCTCAGCACCGGACTTGCGGCTGAGTTTGTCATCCGAAAAGTGAAAAGCACTGAATCACGGCTCGTCATCATCGGGATCATTCTGCTGGCTTTCTTCCTCATCTGGGCTGAGCTGGCTGTTGGTATCTTCGGAAGTCCGTTTGCGGGAAGCTAAGCAACAGTCTCATGAAAGCGCATACCTTGACTTATCCCCTACTCGGCTGGCTTGTCGGCCTGGTAATCGCAATAGTGGGTGTACTGAACCTGGTGCTGGTACACCCTGTGCCGGGCATTGCCTACCTGCTCATTTCGCTTGTTTATCTTCCGCCAGTCAATGTATACCTGAAGCGATATCTGGGCCTCTCCATTCCGGTGGTGCTCAAAGTGGTGCTGGCTATCGTGCTGTTCATGTTTACCTTAGGCGTGAGCGACCTGGGCGATATGATCGACAAATTGTAATCAGACCATAAAACATGTGAAATGGGGGTGGTTAGCAGCATGTGCTGTTGACCACCCCCATTTTATAGCAGAAATTACTATGGATGCTTAACACATGGCCGTATCTTTACGGTAGAAAATTGATTGATCAAAAAACAATTTTAAATGGACAGAATAACAACTGATATATGCATTGTGGGGGCAGGACCAGTGGGCCTGTTTGCTGTGTTTGAAGCCGGCTTGCTCAAAATGCGCTGCCATGTGGTGGACGCCCTGCCAGTGGTAGGTGGCCAGCTGGCCGAGATATACCCTAAAAAACCGATCTACGACATACCTGGTTTTCCGTCGATACTGGCTGGTGAACTGGTAGATAACCTGATGAAGCAGATCGAGCCCTTCCACCCGACCTTCACCCTGGGTGAGCGTGTGGAGGAACTGGACAAGCAGGAAGACGGCACGTTCATTGTGCGCACTTCCGAAGGCACCGAAATTGCCTGCAAGGTAGTCGCCATAGCCGGCGGACTGGGCTCATTTGAGCCACGCAAACCGGCCATCGAAAGTCTGGAGAGCTTTGAGGGCAAAGGCGTGACCTACATGGTGCGCGACCCGGAGCTGTTCCGTAGCAAGAAAGTGGTACTGGCCGGCGGCGGTGACTCTGCCCTGGATTGGGCTATCTACCTGGCTGGTGTAGCCGAAGAACTGACGCTGGTGCACCGCGGCTCCACCTTCAGGGGAGCACCGGAGTCGGCGGAGAAAGTGCTGACCCTGGCCGAGGAAGGCCAGATCAAATTGCTGCTAAAGTCGAACGTGACGGATGTGCAGGGCAACGGCAAAGTAGACGCTGTAACCGTGCTGATCGACAATAAGGACGAGCACAAGATCGAAACCGACTACTTCATTCCGCTTTTCGGACTGGTGCCAAAGCTGGGACCGCTCGAGAACTGGGGGCTGGAGTTGGAGAAGGGCGCTATTGTAGTAAACACTTTCGATTACTCCACCAACATACCGGGCGTATACGCCATCGGCGACATCAACACCTACCCGGGCAAGCTGAAGCTGATCCTGTGCGGTTTCCACGAGTCGGCCCTGATGGCGCAGAGTGCCTATAACATTATCTATCCCGACAAGAAGTTCGTGCTCAAATACACGACCGTGAACGGCATTCAGGAGTTGAGCTAATGGAGGAGCTGATCAACATACACGTGGAGCTGCCCGACGGTAGCCGCGTGACACTGGAGGCTCCTACTGACATGGGTCTTTCGGTGATGGAAGTGATGAAGGCGAACGAACTGGACGTGCCGGCCATTTGCGGCGGTATGGCCATCTGCGCCACCTGCCACGTGGAGGTGCTGCAGAGCGGTGAGTTGCCCGAGCCCGGCGACGACGAAGCTTACATGCTCGAGACGCTTCCGCATGCCACAGCAACCAGCCGCCTTTCGTGCCAGCTGCGCGTGAACCCTGACCTCGACGGACTGGTGGTGCGCCTGATGCCGGAAGCGTAAGGGCTATACCTGATACCCGGAAAACCAGAAAGCCATACCTGCCAAGGGTATGGCTTTTTTGTGCGGCTATACCTGAGTACAAATTGCCTTAAACCTTGCTTTGCTCCATGTAGGGTTGCCAGTTCACGATCAGCACCTTCTCCTCAGGCAGGAGCATATATCCATAGTCATAGCAGAGATGGTAAGTGTTTCCCTTCTGGGTGCGGTAAACCTGTGTCAGGTATCGGAAATCAAAGCCTGCCAGCTCCAGGTACTGGCGAGGGAGGGTGGTCTTACCCTGCGGACTGAGCTGCTTGAGGATGCTGCGGTTCTTTCTTAGCGCGGCGTTAGTTTGGAGAATCCTGCGTTCGTGTTGGTTCTGTAGTTTGACTGTGTTGTTGGCCAGGTGGCGGCAGGAGTAGAG
>NZ_AKIS01000199.1:0-3553 GCF_000277005.1 Pontibacter sp. BAB1700
ACAGGAAGGCGCAGCTGGTGCTGCCGGAAACGGTCAGCAGGCGGGCGGTCCGCAGGGCGCTGCTACTGACGACGGTGGTGTAACCGACGTAGACTACGAAGAAGTAGACGGTAAGAAGTAAGAATTAACTTAAGATACTAGAATCCCCTGTCGAGTTTCTCGGCAGGGGATTTTTTGTTTATAGCTCGTTGAAGATCAGAAAGCTGACAGGTATAAACCTGAAATATTTTTCTAACTGATTCCCAAAAAAATATTTATTTATGTCTATATTTCATGGTACATCTTCGAGCCATGAAAACAACAAGCCTCCTATTACTGCTGATACTGGTAGCCAGCAGTGCCTTCGCCCAGCAAGATTTCAGACCTGGCTATATTGTCCGTAGTGGCGATACCCTGCAGGGCTATGTTGACTACCGGGGCGCTATCCGTAGCTCAAAAATAGCAAGTTTCAAAACCAGTCCTGATGCCAACGTATATACTTACAGTCCGGACGAGATTCAGGCCTATGGCTTTACCAATGAAAAAAAGGCATACGAATCCTGGCTGGTGCCTACTCCGGAGCGCACAGGTTTTGAGCGTTTCTTTTTACACATCCTCTTAAAAGGCAAAGCCAGCGTGTACACCATGCGGGACGAAAGAGACCGCGACCGTTTCTACTTCTCCAAAGACAATGGCGAACTGGTAGAACTTGGACAAACCTCTTACACGCGCAAAGACCAAACCAGCGGCAAACGGTACAAAGTACCTGACCAGGCTTTTCAGGGCGTACTGGGTTCTGCCTTTGTGGAGTGCCCCACTATGACTGAGAAGCGACTGTCCTCGGTACAGCTTAAGGCCAACTCGCTTCTCAAAATCACAGAGGAATATAACGATTGCATAGGTGCTGACATTCACCATATACAGCCTCCGTCTAAAATTCAGGTGACAATGATGCCGGTGATAAGCTATAGCGTGTCCTCTCTGAAACCTACGGGCTATCATCTTTATGTAGATGGCACTTACGAGAGCACCGGTCTGGGTATAGGTGGTGGCCTGGCCTTCAATATCAGAAACCCGGCGCTCAGTGAGAAGCTTTCGGTGCAGTTAGAACTCCTGTATGCACCTTACCGCTTCAAGGGCGAGATCGATAATGTGAGCTACTTTGGAAGAACCACTGACTATGACCTGACGTTTGATCTGGACTATCTGAAGTTACCGGCCCAGCTACGCTATACCTTGCCTAATGGCAAAATACGCCCCTTCGTGAACCTGGGAGTATCTTATTCGCAGGTTATCCGCTCTAAGCGCGTAGAAAAATCGCACAGCACCTTTCACTCCTCGAGCTCTGTTCAGGAACGGGAAGCACTGGTCGGCATTTTCAGAAAAGGTAACTTTGGCTTGCTTGGAGGAGTAGGCGTATCCTATCATGTCAGTGAGCATAAGGCCCTGTTTGTAGAGACGCGTTATGAAACAGCCGAGGGTTTCTCTCACCTCCGGGAGTTACGCTTACCTATTCACAGCCTGAGCGTGATGACCGGGTTTACCTTCTAACCGGCAGCCTGGTTTTGCGAGTTTATCAAACTTAAAACAGCTTAGAATGAAGCACTTTTATCTGACCCTTATCACTTGTTTATTTTTTGGCCAGGCCTTTGCCCAAACAGATTTCCGTCCTGGTTACATAGTTCAGCATGGCGACACGCTTCGGGGTTACGTCGATTACCGGGGAGCGGTACGCAGTTCTAAAACGACCACATATAGACCAGCGCC
This sequence comes from Pontibacter sp. BAB1700, assembly GCF_000277005.1. Lineage (NCBI taxonomy): Bacteria > Pseudomonadati > Bacteroidota > Cytophagia > Cytophagales > Hymenobacteraceae > Pontibacter > Pontibacter sp. BAB1700. Next base: position 1,747 of record NZ_AKIS01000199.1, read on the forward strand.
TGACGCTAATGAGCAGGCCTTCTCCCCTGACCAACTGGAAGGCTACGGCTTTGACAGAGAGCAGAAGATCTACGAGTCGAAAAGAGTACCTGCCACAGAAGCTCAGGCTGAGCAGCTTCTGTTTTTGCAAGCCCTTGTGAAAGGCAGAATCAGCATTTATACCTACCGGGATGGGAACGACCGCGACCACTTCTATCTTTCAAAAGAAGGTGCCAACCTGGTAGAATTGGTAGAGCAGGTTTATACTCGTACTGACCCAAAATCCGGCAAGAAATACCGCGTAATGGACAGACCATACCTCGCGTCATAGCATCTGCTTTTTCAGACTGCCCGGCCCTTACAGAGAAACGCCTGGAGAACGTTATGCTCAGGCACAGTTCGCTTGCTAAGGTGGGCATAGAGTATAACCGGTGCGTCGGCAGCACACAGTTCACACCTGAACCTAAAAAAGCTTCGATAACGCTCGTGCCAGTAGTTGCACTTTCTTTCCCATCGCTGCATGTGTCAGGGAGCCATTATTATGCGAGAGGGGATTTCCGCAGCACGGGACTAGGATTAGGGGGAGGCATTGCCATGCAGGTAGCCAATCCATCCATGAGTGAAAAGCTCTCTCTGATAGTGGAATTGCTCTATGCACCTTATCGCTTCGAAGGCAAAGTGGAGGGTACATACAATACAGGCCGCACTACTTCCTATGATCTGCTTTTTGACCTGAACTACCTTAAACTCCCTTTGCAACTTCGCTATACCTTCCCTAAAGGAAAAGTGAGGCCATTTGCCAACATCGGGCCGTCTTACTCTTATGCAGTTCATTCGAAGAGGGTAGAAAGCAGGTATAGCTCGTTTCACTCCACCAGTTACTCCGAGGAGAAAGAAGCGCTGCCGGGGAGCGAATTTAAAAGCCATATGTTCGGTGCAGTGGCCGGAGTAGGCATAGTGTATCCGATTAGAACCAAGACCTTGTTTCTAGAAACACGCTATGAGACGACCGAGGGTATTTCCATGCTGCTAAGCCTGCCCAGCAGTATTAAAACCTTCAGTCTGATGGCAGGCTATAAATTCTGAATTCAGGACTATCAGAAGAGACGCTGCTTTAACTGGCAGTTATACTTTGGAATAAACACAAAGGCCCGCAGTTATGAAACTGCGGGCCTTTCTTGTTTAGGTTAGACCTATACTCGCATTAATCCAGATCACGGTCGCCGCGGCGGAGTTCCTCCACTGATCGCATCACCTTGTCTTTCAGGCTCACCTTATATTTTTCCAGTTTGTCAGCTACTGCGGCATTGGAAGTACCAATGATTTGCGCAGCCAGTATACCTGCGTTCAGAGCGCCATCAAGCGCTACCGTCGCCACTGGTACGCCACCCGGCATTTGGAGAATAGACAGCACAGAATCCCAGCCGTCAATAGAGTTGCTCGACTTCACCGGCACCCCGATAACAGGCAGTGTCGTGATAGAAGCGACCATACCTGGCAGGTGGGCTGCGCCACCGGCACCGGCAATAATTACCTTCAGGCCTTTTTTACGGGCTTGCTCTGCGTACTCAAACATACGGTGCGGCGTGCGGTGCGCCGACACGATCGTGATCTCAAAAGGTACCCCCAGGTTTTCCAGGATCTCAGCTGCTGCTTCCATTACTTTCATGTCAGACTGGCTGCCCATGATAATGCCTACCAGCGGCTGCGTATTTGTTTCATTAGCCATATTATGCGATTACTTTGATGATGTTGCGGATTGATTCAGCCCGCTGCTGCGCTTCCTGCAGGTCGGTGCCCAGCACGGTGATGTGTCCCATCTTGCGGG
>NZ_AKIS01000200.1:0-23855 GCF_000277005.1 Pontibacter sp. BAB1700
TCCGCCGGAAATCCGAATCCCGAACAACCTGAGCATGACGGGCAGGTATAGCGGCACCCTCACCAACTTTGATCTGAATGCAGCGATCAACAGCTCTTTTGGCAACCTGAACGCCGTGGTAGACATGGACCAGGGTCCGGCAGGAGCCGAGCCATTCCGGGCGACGGTCAGAACGTCAGGCTTTGACCTGCGGCAGCTCTTCACGGAGGACTATGGCGTGGGGCGTGTGGCATTTGAGGCTACCGCCAGAGGTACAGGATTAACTCCCGAAACCATGCGTGCTGATGTGCAAGCCCGAATTAAAGAAGCGAACTACAACAACTACGCCTACAACAATGTGGATGTGGACGCCCGCATCGACCGTAACCTGTACCATGTCGCAGCCCGCGCCCGCGATGAGAATCTGAATTTCGACCTGAAAGGCGACTTTAATCTGCGCAATGCGGAGCGGGGTGAGTATGTATTTGACCTTGACCTGAAAGGCATTGACCTGAAAGCCCTCAATTTTTATGAAGAGGACCTTGGCATCAGGGGGCAGCTGCGTGGTCGCTTTGCCGGTAACGACGCTAGTGACATCAGCGGCACGCTGGAAGGCGATAATGTGCGGGTGCGACTCGAAGGGGTCTCCTACCCGATCGACTCGCTGCAACTGACGCTGCAGCAGAATATGCCGGGTACAGCCATTGCGCTTAACTCCAGCATAGCTGATGCCGATATGCGCTTCACCAACGACCTGGCTGAGCTGCCCACCGCACTCGCCAAGCACTTTTCGGCCTACTTCGATCTACAGCCCGACCCGCCTTTCCCGGCGAACCTGAACCTGGGCGACTTTGAGGCTGAAGTACAGTTGCGCCGTCCGGATATCATTGCCTCCTTTGTACCTGACCTGGAGCAATTACAGGTGAGTGGTCCGATCACGGCCTCCTACAACGGGGAAACGCAGGAATTTGCCATGGATGCCAACGTGGGGCAGGTTGTCTATACCGACTATAACATACAGGACGTAGCCCTGCAGGTGCGGGGTAACCGGGAGCAGATGGGGTACAGCCTTGGGGTGCGCGAAATCCGGTCGCCTTCGCTGCTGATCAACAACGTAAGCCTGAACGGAGCCGCCCGCGATAATGACATGACCCTGCGCCTGGCCATGGCTGACCTCGACAGCGTGGAGCAGTTTGTGATCGGCGGTGTGCTCAACAGCCTGGGCCCAGGTTACCGCTTTGCCTTTAACCCGGAGCAACTGGTGATCAACGGAGACCCCTGGTCTGTGCCGCAGGACAACTACGTGCAATTTGACACGGACCTGCTATACGCCCAGAACATCCGGCTGGAACGCAACGGCAATTACCTGCTTCTCAATAGTACCGGTCCAGTTGGTCCGAATGCACCCTTGCAAGTGGAGTTTGGCAATTTTGAGATCGGCTATATCATGGAGTCTTTTCAACAGCAGGACAGCGTGATGACCGGTGTGCTGAACGGAACGGCCACAGTCACTGATCTGATGGCCGGCAATCCGGGCTTTACAGCCGACATGACGCTCTCCAACTTCGCCTATACCGGTATACCTGTAGGAGATATCGCCCTGAAAGCAAACACAGCCGGCGCCAACCGCTACAACCTGGACCTGGCACTGACCGGTAACGGCAACCAGGTGCTGGTGACTGGTTTTTATGAAATGCAGCCAGATGCCAGTCTCCTCAACCTGGATGCCAATGTGGCCAATCTGAACCTGGCCTCGTTCGGGGGCTTCACGCAAGGTATGGTAGCCGACCTGGCCGGCAGTGCCTCGGGCAAAATGCGCATTACCGGCACATTGGAGCAACCAAACATTCGTGGGGCGCTCGACTTTAACCAGGCACAGTTCAACCTGACGATGCTCAACACGCCCTACACCCTCAAAAACGAGCGGCTGGAATTTACGGAACAGGGCATCAGCATGCGCGACTTTACCCTCACCGATTCGTTGGGCAACACCCTCGACATCAACGGCCGCATCCTGACGCAGAACTACACCGACTATACCTTCGACCTGCGTGCACAGACAGATCGCTTCCTGGCCATGAACTCTACCTCCAATGACAACGACCTGTTCTACGGCAACGTGCAAATGGCCCTGAAGGCCAATATCACCGGCAGCATGATGGAGCCGAATATCGAAGTATTTGTAACAGTGCTGGACAACTCCACCTTCACCACCGTAATCCCTGCCGATGATGTTGCGGCAGCGGAGCGGGAAGGTGTGGTAGAATTTGTAAACCTCAACGACTCCCTCAACGCCATTATCGGAAAGGTGATCGAGGAAAGCACGACTGCCGGCTTCGTGGGTGCCAACGTCGATGCACAGATTACGGTGACCGATGCCTCGACCATCACGATTGTGATAGACCCGACCACAGGCGACAACCTGGTCGTGCGTGGCAGCGCCTCTCCCCTTTACATTGGCATTACGCCAAGCGGGCAGATCAGCATGAGTGGTCGCTACGAGATCACCGAGGCAGGTATAGCATGGACTTCTATGACCTGGTGTCCCGGCAACTCGACATTACCCAAGGCAGTTACATCAACTGGACCGGGGACCCGATGATGGCCGACATGCAGATCACGGCAATCTACCGGGTACAGACTGCCCCCATGGAGCTTCTCGCAGCCCAGACAGGAAGTATGGAACAGGCAGATAGCCGCTTCCGTAACCAGTTGCCTTTTGAAGTGTATGTGAACCTGACAGGCGAGATGCTAAAGCCGGAGATAGGCTTTGACATTCAGCTGGAGGAAGAGGAACGTGGTGCCATGGACGGCAGCGTAGAAAGCATGCTCGGCACACTGCGCCAGGATGAGTCGGAGATGAATAAACAGGTGTTTGCGCTGTTAGTACTGGGACGGTTCCTGGCTCCCGATCCATTGGCCAGCTCCGGTGGCGGCCTGGCAGCAACTGCCCGTAACTCCCTGAGCCAGGTAATGTCGGATCAGCTGAACCAGCTCACCAACCGCTATGCCGGCGGACTGGGCCTGGAGCTGGGCGTGAGCTCCTACGAAGACTATTCGTCCGGCTCTGCCGAAGGGCGCACCGACCTGAACGTGGCCATGCGTCAGCAGTTCCTGGACGACCGCCTGACCGTGCGCGTAGGTACTGACATAGGACTGGAGGGACAGCGAGAACCACAGCAGCGCAATATGAGCGGCTTCGGTGGCGACGTGTCCGTAGAGTACTCCATCACCAAAGACGGCAGGCTGCGGGTACGCGGTTTCCAGCGCAACCAGTACGAAGGCTTTTTGGAAGGCGACGTGCGGGCAACCGGACTGGCCCTGATCTTCGTGCGCGACTACGACAACTTCTCCGACCTGTTCCGCAGCCTGGAGAGCCGTCAGGCCCGCAAAGAAGAACGCCGCATGGAGGAAGCCATCAAATTCAATGAGCGGGAGAAGCGCAAGGAAGAGCAGGAAGCCGAAGAAAAAGTAGAAGAAGTCATCAAAGAAGAATAAGAACAAACCCTATATGACAGCAGCTTTACGCTATACCCTGTTTGCTTTATGTCTGGCGCTGAGCTGGGTATTGCCCGGTTGCAGCAGCACGAAGACAGTACCGGAAGGAGACGCCCTATTTGCAGGTTTTAATGTTAAGATAAACGATGAGCAGGATAGCAGCAACCGCAGCGGCGAACTGGAGACTGAACTGAGTGCCACGGTTCGCCCACAGCCCAATGCTTCTATACTCGGCATGCGACCCAAACTGTGGATCTACAATGCCTTTTACACTGAAAAGGAAAAGGGGCTGAAAAACTGGATACAGACCAAGATCGGCGAACCGCCTGTGCTGCTTTCGGAAGTGGACACCACGAGTATAAACGAGGTGATGCAAGCCCGCCTGCACAACCGGGGCTACTTTTTCAACTCCGTACAGAGCGACACCACCATCAAAAAGAAAAAAGCTACCATTACCTGGACCGCCACCGTGCACGAGCCTTACCGCATCCGCAACATTTCGTATACCGCCAGCGACTCGCTACCTGTACATACCGAGATCAGGCGGATGCAGGAAAACTCCGTTCTCAAAAAAGGGGAGCCTTACGACCTAGATAAAATGATAGCGGAGCGTGCCCGCATTGACCAGGCCCTGAAGAACAGGGGCTACTACTTCTTTGCCCCCAACATGCTCATCTTCAGTGCCGACACCACGGTAGGCAACAAGGAAGTGGATGTGCTACTACGGCTCAAGCAGGATACCCCTTCCCAGTCGCTTCGTCCTTACCGGATCGATGACATTTTCATTAACTCCAACTTTACCATCAACGACAGCCTGTCGGTGAGCGACACCCTCCGTTTCGACGCCTACAATTACATCCCGAACGAAAACTATGTACGGGCGAAGCATGTGGTGCCGGGCCTGTTTCTGGAGAAGGACAGTGTATACAGCCGACGCAACCACCTGCTTACCGTCAGCAGACTCTCTGGCCTGAGTGCTTATAAATTTGTTAACCTGCGATACGAGCTCGACACGCTGAAAGAAGACCGGCTGGATGCATTTGTTTTCATGACGCCGGCACTGAAAAAGTCGCTGCGGGCGGAGGCGCAAATGGTCAGCAAGTCCAATAACCTGGCCGGACCGGGCGTCACCGTCTCGTTCCGCAACCGGAATGCATTCAGGGGGTCTGAAACGCTCACGCTGGACCTGACAGGCCGCTTCGAAAACCAGGTTGGCGGCCGGCGGGTGGTCAGCAACTCCGAAGAAAACCCTGAGAATCCGGTCGGGCTGAACTCTTACGAACTGGGGGCACAGGCCTCCCTCACCTTCCCCCGGCTGGTGGCGCCCTTTAACCTGCCTAACCTGCGCTCCGCCTTTGTACCTAAGACGCGCATTACGCTGGGCTACAATTTCCTGAACCGGGTGCAGTTTTTCCAGATGAACTCCTTCAACGCATCCTACGGGTATAACTGGCGTCCGAAGCAGACCATTACACATGACTTTACCCCGATCAACCTGCAGTATGTACGCCTGGGCCGGCAGACAGAAGAGTTCGAGACCCTGTTGGAACGCAACCCTTTTCTGCGCAGCAGCTTCGAGGAGCAGTTCATTATCGGCTCCATTTACCAGCATACCTTCAGCACACTTGCCTTGGAAAAGAAGACACACCAGTTCTTCAACTCCACTACACTGGATGTATCGGGCAACCTGGTAAGTGCCGTGCAGTCGCTGATGGGCAATGAAAAACGGGACGATGCAGTGGACCCGCCGGTGCCTCCCCGCACTATTTTTAACCAGCCTTACTCGCAGTACACCCGCATCGACAACGACTTCCGTTACTATCTCAACTTTAGCGAGCAGAGTCAACTGGCCACTAGGCTGATCGCCGGGGTGGGTTACCCTTATGGCAACTCCCGCACCATGCCTTATGTGAAACAGTTTTCGATCGGCGGCCCGAACAGCATCAGGGCCTTCCGGGCGCGCAGCATCGGGCCGGGTACCTACAATGTACCGGACGACCAGGCCTTCTCCTTCTTTGATCAGGTGGGGGATATCAAACTAGAGGCAAACGCCGAGTACCGCTTTCCGATCTTCGGCTTCTTCAGAGGGGCTGTGTTTGTGGACGCCGGTAACATCTGGCTGATCGACGAAACCTACGACCAGGATGGGAACCTGGACAAGCCCAAATTCCAGGCAGGCAATCTTATCCAGGAGCTGGCGGTTGGCACCGGCTTCGGCCTGCGAATTGACATCGAGTTCTTTGTGATCCGATTTGACCTGGGTATACCGGTGCGTGTGCCCTACCTGCCGCAGGGCGAACGTTTCGTCCTCGATGATTTCAAGTTCGGTTTCAACCCCGGTCCCGGCGAACACGGCGTTGTGCTGAACATTGCCATCGGGTATCCGTTTTAAGGCAGGTGTCAGGTATAACCGCTGTACCTGATACCTGCTATACCTGGCTCTTACAGAATTTCAAGCACCTTTTCCGGTGGGCGCCCGATAGCTGCTTTGTCACCTTTCACCACGATCGGGCGCTCGATCAGGATGGGATTCTCCGCCATGATCTGCAGCCACTCCTCGTCGGTATAGCTCTTACCGGCATACTGCTCCTTGTATACCTGTTCGCCTTTGCGGAGCACCTGTTCTGGCTTCAGGCCCAGCTTCTTAAGCACTGCTTTCAGTTCCTGTGCGGAGGGTGTTTCCTTCAGGTATTCCACTACCTGGAGTTCCTCCCCTTTTTCGCGCAGCAGTTCCAGCGTCTGGCGGCTCTTGCTGCATCTGTTATTATGATAGATCGTAACCATCTCTAAAACTTGATTTGTTCAAAGATACGTAAAAGCAAAACAAGGCTAAAGCAGCCCCCTTACCTTCATTTCGCCAAAAAGCTTTAACTTTGCAAAAAAAGAGAGCCCGGCAGGGGCATCCGTTATATTTCACTTTAGTAACCAACCTTTCTATTTCCTAATAAACCATTATGAAAAAGACAACATTCTTCGCAGCGCTGGTAGCTATGTTTGCCTTCGCTTCCTGTTCATCGGACAACAACCAGCAACAGGCTGATGCTACTGAAGAGCATGACCACGAGCACCATGATGGCATGGCGCACGGCGATAATATGCCTGCCGCAGGTACAGTAGTAGTAGAAACACCCACTTTTGATTCAGTAGCCGAGCCTATGACACGTAATTTGTCACAGATGCTGGACGAATACATAGTGCTGAAAGACGCATGGTAGAGTCTGACCCGGAGGCGGCCAAAGAAGCTGCCAATGCTGTGCTTGCTTCTGCGAACGCCATGCCTGTAGCCACACTGCAGGTACCTGAACAGAAAGAATTTGCTGAAGAGCAGATTGAAAAAGTACGCAATTCCGCCGCTGCCATTGCCGGCACCAACGACCTGGGCGAGCAGCGCAACCAGCTGGAAGACCTGTCAGAAGCTGTGTTCTCACTGACCAAAGCCTTTGGCGCCACCGACCAGAAAGTATATTACCAGCATTGCCCGATGGTAAACAACAACCAGGGTGCCTACTGGGTGAGCACCAAGCCAGAAATACGCAACCCTTACTTCGGCAGCAGCATGCTTAAGTGCGGCAGCAACGAGGAAGTGTTCAATTAATGAGTGATTGAGTGAGTGATGTAGTTCAGGAAATCGCTCGCGTAAAACTTATTTTTCCTTCCTCCTCGAGGAAGTACTACCATACCACCTCCCAACTCAGAAGGCTGATCAGTTATGATCAGCCCTTCTGCTTACAAAAGAAAAAATTCTCTTTCCTACCTATTCACTCATTCACTAAATCACATATAACAATCTATCCAATCGAGGAAGATGTGGATGACAAGTCCGAGCCCAATCAGCCGGGTTTTGGGTATAAGGGCCAGAACTACATAAACAGGTATAAGCCAGTATTGATGCAGTAAATGGAAGCCAACACTGCAGCGCCAGGGTCGAGAATTGGTCTGACAAGCAGATGGTCAGCGTCAATGGCCAGACCTGCCAGCATGATCAGAGAAGCCCTAATGAACTGCTCTCTGTAAAACAAAGCTGCAAACGCCAGAGGTACAGCCAGGTGCAGGAACATGTGAAAGGCAAAGGAAAGGGATATGGTCATATAGCACTGTACTACATGAGCACTGTCTAGGTTGCCTCCATCAGGACGCACAAAAAAGCCCCTTGCCAGCGTTTAGCAAAGGGCTTTTTCTATAGCTATGGGAATTAACTATTTCAGAGTATCTAAAAGCATCCTGGATTTCACACGCAGCGCAAACCACTCATAGGTATTTTTGAGACGCTCAAAATGCAAGCCCTCCACGATACCGTTCAGACTCGCTTCCTGCAAGGCTGTCGCCAGTACGTTGTTCTCGATCTGGAAATTATCGTAAACCAGTCCCTCCTTTATAAAAGAACACTCTACCTTCTTTTCACAGTCTTTCAATACAAGGGTGTTGCTGTGCCGTAGTGCCTTCTGGATTCTCTCAAGCTCTTTCATAGTAATGTATGTGCAAAGGATTATAAGTTAATAGCAATTTCATTACATGAACTCTTCTTAAAAAGTTCATGAATATTTCAGGATAATCATCCATTTTTTCAATTTAATTCAGAAATTTTACCTAAAACCCTTCCCTTTACCCAGTAAAATATTTCTCACACCCGGCGGTGGGGTGTATTTACCATTATTTCAGGTAATCAGTGGGTTTAGCTAGGAAGCGTAACGAAAGAGGCCTTCACACGGATCGTATGAGGCTGCCAGCCATTGTTGGGCTGTGAGCGGGTCTGTAAAGTGGCCTATCTGCACTTTGATATTTGACATACTCATTAAACTGTAGCTTACTTTCTCTACCACAACCTCCAGGAACAGATCGTCAGGAAGCACAAGCGCCAGTTTGCGGAGTTTGGTGTGGGGTAAACTGTGACTTAGCAGTTCTATGGTCCAGTTCTGATCGCGCATAGTAGGGCTTGTCATACGGCTGAAGTCCACCAGCCAGGCCAGGGCATTAGATTTATACAACTGCTGACATATATTAACCAGCGCCTGCCGGTACTCGGCACTGTCTACGACCCGCAGCCAATGGCTCGAAATTAAGCTCTGCTCCGGATCATAATGCACTTGAAGGTAAGGCGGTGACTTCATATCTATGTAACAGTCTATTATTTACTACTATATTCATATAACGTGAAAATACTTAGGCTGTTGTTACTATTGTGTAAAATTGACAATACTGTTATTAAACCTACTCTATTTGAATGTAAACGGAACCCATCGCGCCTGTTATGCCTTTCAATAATAGCATCTAATATTCCATAAACCACTGGTTACTAAAATGATAAATATCATTTTAACTCTGCACATCAACTGGTAGCTTTGAGCTTTAAACATGAGAATATGCAGTAAATAATAGCATAATTACAATATATTGGCGTTGAAAATGGACAATTTGAGAAGAGCCCTGGTCGAAGTAACGGGTACAGAAGTACAGAAAGGAAGCGTGCGAAAATGCTTTTTTAAGGTCTATAGTTACCTCCTCTACCAGGATACTGCCAGTCTGTTGGAAACGCTGGACTACCGAAAATCACTAGGCCAGGAAGAACGTAAGCGGGAACGCTATTTTGTATTCCGCTATATGCTGCGTCTGATCAAGAGAAAGCACCCAAAGCAATATGATCGCCTTTGTCCGCTAGCGAACTAGAGTAAAGTACATTGATACACTAATTTGCCCGGTTAGCATCACCTGGTTACCCTAACGGATAGCCAGGTGTTTTTTTTTTGCCATATCAAAAAAATGAGGTGCACCAGAGCAACCCCAGCCCTCCAACAAACATCTATTAACAAAATCAACAGGCGGACTAGCCCCTGCCCGCCTTCATCGAAATTTCCCGGATTTGATTTCGTTCGTCGGAATTTTCGAGCTGTTAACGGATAATTTCAGATGATTCATATAATATATTAAACAGTACCTTGCATAACAAAGTACTATACACTAGCTTTACATCATCCTATTACCATACACACTAACAAAATACTACTATGAAAAAGTCATTACAATTTTTCTTCCTGCTTATCCTTACAGCATTGGCACACAGCGCATTAGCTCAAAACGAAGGCTGGATAACAGGTACCGTGCTGGACGAGAAAGGCGAAGGCCTGGGATTCGTGAACGTCGCTGTACTCTCTTCTACTACTGATGCGGTCGTGACTGGTGCCATAGCAGAGATGGATGGCAGCTTCCGTATTAAAACACCTACAAAGGGAAGTTACAAGCTGAAATTGGGCGGTTTGGGCTATCTGCCCTGATTACAGAGGTGTTTGAAGTAACAGGGCCTGACTTTAGCCGTGACTTCGGCAAACTGCAGGTAAAGCCTGATGTGAAAACACTTAAGGAAGTTACCATCCAGACCATGCGCCCTACCATTACCAACGACGCCGAGAAAATGGTGGTGAGTGTAGAGGGTACTGCTCTGGCGCAAGGCAGTACAGCCTACGAGGTACTCGAGAAATCTCCCGGCGTATGGGTGGACCAGGATGGCAACATCACCCTAAACGGCAAGCCAGGCGTGCAGGTCATGATTAATGGCAAGCAGTCCTACCTGTCAGGCAAGCAGTTGCAGAACCTGCTGCAGGGTATGTCGGCTGAGAACCTGAAGGATGTGGAGATCATCACCAACCCTTCATCCCGCTACGATGCGGAAGGTGCCTCCGGCATCATCAACATCAACCTGAAGAAAAACGAGTCTTTTGGCATGAACGGCAACGTATACGCCGGCTACCAGTACAACCGCCTGCACTCGTACAACACCGGCTTTGACCTGAGCCACAAAGCAGGTAAGTGGAACACCACCGCCGGCATGGACTTCGCCCGCCGTATGAACTACCGCGACATGCAGATGGAGCGCATCTTCAACGACCCGGCCGGCAGCAGCTTTTTTGACCAGGAAGGCTACGAAGAGCGTGAGCGCATTGCCCCTACTCTGCGCCTCGGCACCGACTACGACATCAACGACCGCCACAGCGTGGGCTTCATGAGCAACCTGTTTTACAACAGCAACGAGGTATATTCAACACAGAGTCTGCGCTGCGTCGCCCTAACCCGGACAACAGCCGCTATATCTCTGCCACCAACGAGCATGCCAGCACCTACCGCAACGGTACTTTCAACCTGCACTACAACGGCAAGCTCGACACCCTGGGCACAACCCTGTCAGCCGACATCGACTATGCCCGCATCACCGACGAGACCGACTTTGTGTTCAAGAACACGCAGCGGACCCTGACCGGCAATGATCTGGTAAGCCAGGAACACCTGACCAGCTACAACCCAACCGGCTACGACATCCTGTCGGGCAAAGTAGACTTCACCAAAAAACTGGGCAAGGACGGTAAACTGGAGCTTGGTGTCAAAGCCAGCCATGTAGTGTCAGACAATGAGCTGCTGTTTTATGAAGTGACAGACGGCCGCAGGTACTGGACCCACGCCGCACCAGCCACTTCATCTACACAGAAAATATTTTTGCAGGCTATGCCAACTACTCCGGCAAGCTGAGCGAAAACTGGAAGATCATGGCGGGTCTGCGTGCCGAGCAAACGGTGTCCGAAGGCAATTCGATCACATTGAACGATATCACCAAGCGCGACTACCTCGACCTGTTCCCGAGTCTGTTCCTGCAGCAGAAAGTGAGTGACGACTACCAGGTGAGCTACAAGTACAGCCGCCGCATCAACCGTCCGTACTACGGTCAGCTTAACCCCTTCATTTTCTACCTCGACCCTTATACCTGGTCGCAGGGCTACCCGAACCTGAAGCCACAGTACACCAACTCATTTGAAGTAACGCAGACACTGAAGCAGCGCTACAACCTGATGTTGGGTTACTCTGTGACAACAGACTTTATCGGTGAGATCCCAACCTACAACAGTGAAGACAACACCACCGTGTTTGGGCAGCGTAATATTGAGAATTATAAGAACGTGTATGGTACGCTGGTAGCGCCGGTGCAGCTATCCGGCAAGTGGGAGATGAACAACACCGCTACACTGGCCTACCAGCGCTATACCAAAGACGTGAATGCGCAGAATGTGGTAAACGACCAGGTGCTGTTCTTCCTGCAGTCGAACCAGAACATCCAGCTGCCAAAGAACCTGCGCATGGAGCTGAACGCCGGCTTCCAGGGGCCTGCCGTGTACGGTCTGTACGAGATTAGAAGCCAGTGGTGGCTGGACGCAGGCCTGAAGCGCACTTTCATGGACGATCGCCTGACGCTCTCTGTTAACGCCACTGACATCTTCAGAACCCGTGAGCTGCGCGTAAAAACCCTGCTCGAGGGCAACCTGAATGCCATTGACCAGTACCAGGGTGCCCAGAGCATCCGCGTGAACCTGCGCTACAACTTTGCCAAAGGCAAGGCTTTTGAAGCGAAGAAACGTAACATCAACCTCGACGAGATCAACCGCACCGGAAACTAGATAAATAGTATTAGTTAGCTTACTCAGCCCCTGCACAAATAAGTGTGGGGGCTGTTTATTTTTCACCGGTTATACCCCTGCCCTATCCTGACACCGCCCTTGCACGTAGTTATACAATCAATCAAAAAAGGGAACATGCAAGAAGAGAACACAGAACATAAAAAATTAAGAATAGCAGCTGTGGGAGACATACATGTGCAGGAGCAGGACGCTGGCAAATGGACAGATTTCTTCAGGCAGGTATCGGAAGAGGCGGATGTGCTCCTGCTCTGCGGCGACCTGACTGACACCGGCCGCGAAAGCGAAGCCGAAGTGCTGGCCGAGGAGCTGAAGGCCTGCTCCATACCTGTACTGGCCGTTTTGGGAAACCATGATTATGACCATGACCAGGTAAAGAAATTGCGAAAGGTATTTGCTCCGACTAATCTAAAACTGCTCGACGGCGACTTTACTGTGATCGGGCATGTGGCTTTGCCGGTGTGAAAGGATTTGGTGGCGGATTCGACAGGTATATGCTCGGTATGTTCGGTGAGCAACTCAATAAAGACTTTGTGCAGGAGGCCGTAACGGAGGCCTTGAAGCTGGATGCCGCCCTGTCGCAGATCGACAGTGAGCATGGCGATCTCAAAAAGATTGCGCTTCTGCACTACTCTCCTATTCAGGCAACCATCGAAGGCGAGCCTGAGGCCATCCATCCATTCCTGGGCTGCTCCCGCCTGGAAGAGCCGCTTAACCGTCGAAACGTGCTCGCCGCCTTTCATGGCCATGCACACGTAGGCACCCTGGAAGGCGAAACGTCGACCGGCGTGAAGGTATACAATGTGTCGAAACCAGTGCTTCAGAAGTCGGAGTATGAGAAGCCTTTCTTTCTGTTAGAGGTATAGACCTGAAACTATATGGAAATAAAAAGGAGGCTATTGGCCTCCTTTTTACTGGTAGCTATACCTAACGCCCGCTTATCCGAAAGCACGGCATAAAGCGGACTTTTAATAATATTGAACCCCGTAAACTGATCGGCATTCTCATACAAGCCAGTGCATGTAGCGAAACGCCTCCTGAACCGGAAGAAATTAACCGATTTTAGAGATCAGGTCGGCTGACCTATTGGAGTAACCTACCTCGTTGTCGTACCAGCCGACCACTTTCACGAGCGTACCGTTTGCCGAGGTCATCTCTGCGTCGAGGATGCAGGAATGTTTGTTACCGACTATGTCAATGGAAACGATCGGGTCTTCCGTATATTCCAGGATCCCTCTCAATGAGCTTTCAGCCGCATTTTTCATGGCAGCGTTTACTTCCTCTTTCGTAGCGGGCTTTTGGAGCACACAGGTAAGATCGGTGAGAGAGCCGGCAGGTATAGGCACCCTGATGGCCACGCCATCCAGTTTCCCTTTCAGGTGCGGCATCACGAGACCAATCGCTTTGGCTGCCCCGGTTGTCGTAGGTATAATGGAGTAGGCTGCGGCACGGGCTCTTCTCAAATCCTTGTGTGGCGCATCCTGCAGGTTCTGGTCAGCCGTGTAGGCATGCACGGTAGTCATGTAGCCTTTCTCAATGCCAAAGGCATCGTCGAGTACTTTTGCCATAGGTGCCAGGCAGTTGGAGGTGCAGGATGCATTCGAGATGATTCTTTCGTCGCCTGTCAGGATATTATCGTTAACGCCCAGCACCACCGTTGGTATATTTCCCTTGGCAGGTGCCGAGATCACGACCTTTCTCGCACCGGCTTCCAGGTGCTGGGAGGCCCCCGCTTCGTCAACAAAGCGGCCCGTGGACTCGAGCACAACGTCTATACCTAATTTCTCCCACGGCAGGTTTTTGGGCTCCCGCTCAGCTGTCACGCCAATCTCCTGGCCGTCCACGATCAAACCGTTTTCCGTGGCCTGCACTATGCCATTAAAGCGGCCGTGCACAGAATCATACTTCAGCAGATGGGCAAGTGTTTTGGTATCGGTCAGGTCGTTTATGGCCACCACTTCAACATTTTCCTTCCGGAGGAGGGCTCTGAAAGTGAGCCTGCCGATACGGCCGAAGCCATTGATTGCAACTTTTATCTTCGCCATAGTTTTCAGATTGAGTTATGCGTATGGTAAAAAATTTAACTTTCGGGTTTTCCTAAGTGCTATACCTTAGTTATACTGTAAAACCATCCGGGAAGTCAATAAAAAGTGTCTTGCTGTAAATAAAGCTATCGGCATTGGCCAACAGGCGGCGGCAGTTCTCGCTCAGGTGGCGCAGGTGCAAATTGCCAGCCTGTAGACGACCCAAAACTGACTGAACACAGTTTTTGCATTTCAACGGATTATTAGTACTTTTGCATCCTCAAATGTACGCACATACCATACATAGCGTCCCTACTCCCCCCTGATCATCTATTTACCTTCCCGGGTAAACAGCTATACTATTTCATTTTTCACATAAAGATCCTCCGGGATCAGCTTTAATTCAGGCTTCATGGTTTCAGAAGAAATCCTGCGCAGACGCACGTTTGCCATTATCAGCCATCCCGATGCTGGTAAAACTACACTTACCGAAAAACTGCTTTTGTTCGGCGGTGCCATCAATACGGCAGGCGCTGTCAAGAGTAACAAAATCACAAAATCTGCCACTTCTGACTTTCTGGAGATAGAGAAGCAGCGTGGTATCTCCGTTGCCACCTCGGTGATGGGCTTCGACTATGCCGGACACAAGATCAACATCCTCGACACACCCGGTCACAAGGACTTCGCCGAGGACACTTACCGCACGCTCTCGGCCGTGGACAGTGTGATCCTGGTGGTGGACTGCGTGAAAGGCGTGGAGGAGCAGACCCGCAACCTGATGCAGGTATGCCGCATGCGCAACACACCCGTGATCGTCTTCATCAACAAGATGGACCGCGAAGGCCGCGACCCTTATGAGCTGCTCGACGAGCTGGAGCGGGAGCTCAACATCCACGTGCGCCCGCTGAGCTGGCCTATCGGTATGGGCTCCACATTCAAAGGGGTGTATAACCTGTTCGACAAGGACCTTCGTCTTTTCACGGCCAACAAACAACAACTCACCAAGGATGTGATCGCGATCGAGGACATCAAAAGTTCGGAACTGGACGAGATCATCGGAAAGCAATCTGCTGACACGCTCCGGTCCGACACTGATTTCCTGAACGAGTTTTACGAGAACTTCGACCTCGACCTGTACAAGGAGGGTTACCTGGCGCCCGTGTTCTTCGGCAGCGCCATCTACAACTTCGGCGTGGGCGAACTGCTGGACACCTTTGTCAAGATCGCACCATCACCACAGGCAGTGCAGGCATCACAGCGGGAGGTGCGGCCAGAGGAGAATGCCTTCACCGGCTTCATCTTCAAGATACACGCTAACCTCGACCCGAACCACCGCGACCGCATCGCCTTTTGCAGGATCTGCTCCGGCAAGTTTGAGCGTAACAAGCTCTACTACCATACCCGCCTCGACAAGCGCATCCGCTTCTCCAGCCCCACCAGTTTTATGGCCAACGAGAAGAGTCTGCTCGAAGAGGCGTGGCCGGGCGATGTAGTCGGCTTGTACGATACGGGTTCCTTTAAAATTGGCGACACGCTCACGGAAGGCGAGCTGCTGCAATACAAAGGTATACCGAGCTTTTCCCCGGAGATTTTCAAGGAAGTGGTGAACAAGGACCCTTTCAAGACAAAACAATTGGAGAAAGGTATACGCCAGCTCACGGACGAGGGTGTGGCGCAGCTATTCATGCAACAGCCTGGTAGCCGCAAGATCGTCGGTACGGTAGGTGAACTGCAGTTCGACGTGATCAAGTTCCGCCTGAAGCAGGAGTACGGTGCCACCTGTGACCTGTATCCCCTCAACTATTACAAAGCCTGCTGGATCACATCAGACGACAAAGAGGCGCTGGCCCGGTTCATCGCGATCAAGGGCAGCCACATCGCCTACGACAAAGACGATAACCCGGTGTTTTTTGCCGATACGTCGTGGGTGCTGCGCTCGGTGCAGGAGCATTATCCGAAACTGAACTTCCACTTTACTTCCGACTTCAAATTTGAGGCGGCCAGGCAGGGGTAAACCCCTGCTGTTCAATTAGCTGTACAGAAGTCACCTCATTATTCCCATAGACCTTACCCTATTTCATAACGGTAAACACATTTATGAATCAAAATTCATTACCCGATCAGAAAAGAATCAACGACGGGTTTTTCTCGCATGTCAAGACTGACCTGCCTGCCGGTCTTGTCGTATTCCTGATTGCGCTTCCGCTTTGCCTTGGTATTTCGCTTGCCTCCGGTGCGCCCCTATTCTCGGGCATCATTGCCGGTATAGTGGGCGGTATCGTTGTGGGCTTTCTGAGTGGCTCCAAGGTTAACGTAAGTGGACCGGCTGCTTCGGTGGCGCTGGTGGTGCTGATGGCCATTCAGTCGCTGGGCTCATTTCAGGCGGTGCTGGCGGCCACAATGGTAGCAGGTGTGCTGCAGATCATCCTGGGCTTCCTGCGAGCTGGCACTATTGCCTACTTCTTCCCTAGCTCCATGATCAAGGGTATCCTGGCTTCAATCGGCCTTATCCTCATCATTAACCAGATACCGCACGCCTTCGGGTATGCAGGCAAAGAGCTTTTCGGCAGCATGGAAGACGGCTTCAGCACCAACCTGTTTGCCGGTGTGCTGGACCAGATCAGCCTGGGCGCCACCATCATCACGGTGCTCTCCCTCATCATCATTTTTGCCTGGGACCAGCCGGCGCTCAAGCGCTATACCTTCTTTAAGTTTGTGCCCTCTGCCCTTATCGCAGTAGTGGTGAGCGTACTCGTAAACCAGCTTTTCGTGGCTTATTTTCCGCAGTTGGCCCTAAGCGGAAACCGACTGGTGCAGCTTCCGGCAGCGGATGGCATCGGTGAGTTTTTCTCTTTCTTCACCTTCCCGGATTTCTCCCAGCTCACTAACCCGGAGCTGTACACCGTGGCCCTGAGCATCGCTTTCATCGCATCGCTGGAGTCCCTGCTGAGCACTGAGGCAGGCGATAAGCTAGACCCATACAAGCGCAAGTCCTCCACCAACCGCGAACTCAAAGCACAGGGTATAGGCAACCTAGTGTCAGGCTTTATCGGCGGCCTGCCGGTGACCGCCGTGATCGTACGTACCTCTGCCAACGTGTCGTCAGGGGGACGTACGCCGCTGTCAACCATCACCCACGGCACGGTGATGCTGATCTGCGTGATGGCTATACCCCGCATTCTCAACATGATTCCGCTGGCTTCGCTTTCGGCAGTGCTCTTTGTGGTGGGATACAAGCTGACCTCCATCGCCCTTTACCGCCGCATGTGGAAAGCTGGCAAGCGCCAGTTCGTGCCATTCTTTGTGACCATCGTGGCCGTGATGCTGACAGACCTGATCACAGGTATCATGATCGGTGGTGCTGTGTCGGTATTCATGATCCTGCGCGACAACTACCGCACGCCTTTCTTCATTGACAAGAAAGCGCACTACGAAGGAGAACGTGTGGAACTAGTTCTTTCAGAGGAGGTTACTTTCCTGAACAAGGCAAGTGTCATGCTCACGTTGGACCACGTAGCGCCTAATTCCACGGTGGTGATCGATGCTTCACGTTCTGTAAACATAGACGACGACGTGCTCGAGATCATCGAAGAATTTAAAGCCACGGCAGCTTATAAGAACATCAAAATTGAACAAATAGGCCTTGACAAGTTCTTTGCTCAGCGTAAACCAGCTTAAATTAGGACAATTTAGTAAGAACAATCCCATAAGTTAATCAGTATATAGAATCAGATTGATTCTATATACTGATGATGGATTACACCCGACTAAACACTACTCCTTCTCCCCCAGGAATGGAAGCCTTTGTTGTCTCCTATCCACCATTGCTGCCTACCCTGGAATACCATGAAATTACTTTATAAAAAGATCATAAACCGGCTTAAAAAGATTACAGGACGCTTTGTGTCGCACAACATCCGCTACAGGCCTCAAAGTATATTCCGCCTGCATACCGACGATGCGCAAGCCCAGCGTGAAGCAAAGCTATACCCTGTTTATCCCGCCCTGCGCACCACCCTGGACATCCCGGAGGCTCTTTACGAAGCCTGCTCAGCCTACTGGAAGCCGCAGCGGGAAGTCACGACCGACTATGAGGTGGTAGAAGCCCCCAATGGCCGCATCTACACCGACAACGATAGCACCATAGCGATCATCAGCAAATACAACCGCCTGATCGAGAACGTGTCCCTGAGCATGAAAGAAGGGAAAGTAACGGAAAACGGGTATAACAATATCTTTGAACAGCGCTATTTTTCGGCGCCTACCAGGTTTGAGGGCACGGTCTTTTCTCTGCTGACCGGCGGAGCGGGGCTTAACAACATCAGCCACTGGTTTGTAGATGTACTGCCACGCCTGCACCTGCTCAAAGAGAGCGGACTGTACGACAAAGTGGACTGGTTCCTGGTGCCCAGCCTGCGCTATGACTTCCAGCTCGAAACATTGCGACTGCTAGGTATACCGGAAAAAAAACTGATTGCCGGTGACGAACATCCGCACATCATGGCCGACTGCATTATCGCCTCCACTGCACCCCGTGGCAATCACACGCTGGTACCGCACTGGCTCTGCCAATACATTCAGGCCGCATTTGTGCCCTTGCCGCCCAGGAAACCGAAGCAGACCAGCAGGGCGTAAAACTGTACATCAGCCGCAGCGACTCCAAACTGCGGCAGGTGGAGAACGAAGCGGAGCTGGTGGAGGCCCTGAAACCCTACGGCTACCGCCCGGTGGTGCTGAGCCAATTATCCGTGCTGGAGCGGATCAAGTTGTTCTCAAGGGCCAGCTCGGTGGTGTCGGCTACGGGAGCGGGTCTGGTCAGCATGATGTTCTGCAAACCGGGCACGCAGGTGATCGAGCTGTTTCACGAGGGTTTTGTCATAGAACCTTTCTATGACATTGCCACCAAAATGGGCATGGACTACAGCTACATCATCTGCAAGAGCAACAGCCTGGTGAAAGACGCCGGACAAGGCCAGCACGAGAACCTGAAAGTAGAGCTTCCGGAGCTGGTAGAACTGATCCGGGCCGGGAAGAAAAATAAACGACAGGCGCAGCCAAACCAACAAACCAACCTGAAGTATAGCTGATATAGGGATGGCGGCATTGCGCCACTGAACTTAAACTGAAAACAATGGAAGAAGATAAAAAGAAGTACCTCGATGCTTTGCGTAAAAACAACGGAAAGCTCGACGAAAGAGCCCTGGGCGAGAGCCTTGGCTTCAGCAAGGAGTACACAGACGAACTCATTGAAGCGCTCATGGCTGACGAGAAAATAGAATACAGCGCAGGTCAGAACTGTAGCTACAAAGTGAAGGAATAATCAGACGATCGGGCAGACAGCCTGATTTGCAGGAAGAGCGAGCCGCCCTGAACCATACCTCGAACAGGTATAGTTCAGGGCGGCGTCATTAAGGCAGGCTATCCACTTTAATTCCTGGGTACAGGCTGCTTGCTTTATACTTTCAAATGAATATATTTACATATCATAAAAAAACAAAAATCTCCTCACCTTCAAAAATCAAAGCATATGAGTATGATAAAAGAGTTTAAAGAGTTTGCCATGCGCGGCAACGTGATGGACCTGGCCATTGGTATCATCATAGGTGCTGCTTTCAGTGGCTTGGTTAATTCCGTTGTCAACGACCTCATCATGCCGCTGGTCGGTAAGGCGATCGGTGATATGGACTTCTCCAACCTGTATGTGCCACTCTCTGATGCTGTACCGCAGGGCCTGGCGCTGGAAGAGGCCCGTAAACTGGGTGCTGTATTTGCCTGGGGTAATTTTATTACAGTATTGATCAACTTCCTGATCCTGGCCTTCATCATCTTTATGATCGTGAAAGGCATGAACCGCATGATGCGTAAAAAGGCCGCCGCTCCGGCAGTGCCGCCTGCTCCTACCAAAGAAGAAGTGCTGCTCACCGAAATGCGCGACGCCCTGCGCACCATCGCTGCGAAGTAAGCGCTGCCCATACCTGAAAAGCCCTGCTGCACTTCGGCTAATACGCCAGTGCAGCAGGGCTTTTTTGTAATCCAGGGACTAAAGAAATGTTGATTGCTGGATGCACGATTCCGACAGGTCGCTACACTTCTATCCTCTGCTATACCTGTCCTTTGGATTCACCTGGCTGAGTTCGATCAGCAGCTGGGCTATGTTATGTGTGGTGGCTTCGAAGAAGGCCTTGCCTTTGGCGGGTGTGGCGGCGGCCGGGTTGCCGATGCCGGTATCGTCGCTCACCTGCGACCACATGCGCTCTGACCAGGCCCAGCCTTCGCGTATACCTGTGAGGCGGGACTTGTGCTCTTTGCCCTCCCTGCTGCGCTAAGCGGCAGCATCAGGTCAGGACGCAGGTGCTGCATGATACTGGTCTCCATCTCGTCGGCGTGGTCGCCTGGGCTGTCGAAGAAGGCCTTGCGGTCGGCGGCCAGGAACCAGTTGCAGGTGAGCAGGAACATGTCCGGAAACTGCAGGCCCAGCTCGCGCAAGATTGGTTTAAAATCGTTGCCGCCGTGGCTGTTGAGCAGCAGGAGCTTGTGTATACCCTGCCGGTTGAGTACCGTGACGATGTCGCGCAGGATAGCCAGTTGGGTGCTCGGGTTCAGGTTGATATCGAGCTTGATGTCGGCCTGACCGGTATTTACGCCAAATGGCAGCACCGGCAGCACCATCACCTTTGCCTCTGCTTCCCAGGCCAGTCTGGCAGCCTCAGCCGCCACTGCCTCCGCTTCGTAGTTATCAGTGCCGTAGGGCATGTGATAGTTGTGGGCCTCAGTGGCACCCCAGGGCAGTATGGCTACTTCAACCTGCTGGTCTTTGATCGCTTTCCAGTTCGTTTCTGCAAGTATGTAAGGACGCATGAATAGTTTGGGAGTTAAATTTTCTGAGCGGGGATCTTAACTTTCTAACTTTCAACAAGCCATTCGATCGCTTCTTCCATGCTTTCGAAGCTGCGATACATGATGGAGCCGACGACCAGAGCTGCGGCGTTACTGGAAATGGTTTCGCGGTCAGGGTCAGCGGTCTTGAGCTTGGCAAACTTTTGCAGCCGCGTACTGGCCAATTGCAGGGCCAGGTTGTTTATAATCCCGGCATACTCCTCCATGGGCACCGTCACCTTCGACTGACGCGTATCGGTGAGGATGCGCTTGATATCGTAGCTGCGCACTGTTTCTACCACCTCGTTGATGATATACGTCACCTCAGGCAAGGTATAGCTGTGCATATTCGGCCAATCCACAAACAGGATATCTTTGGTGGGGTTATAATCCAGCTTCAGGAATTTATTTGGAATGATCATGTAAGTTTTTTGGACAAAGCGCTATTTATACGCTTCACAAGGCAAAAGTAATGTATTTGGGTAATCATCCAAGTATCCAGTTGCGGGCCTCTCCGTACTGCTCAAATTCTCTGAAGCTGTAAGGCAGCGTACTGTTGTCCACTGTCTTGAACATATTTTCGCAGCTGATCCGTGCTGAGATGTCATTAGAGCGGACACGGGCCATTTTATCCAACTGCTGTGCGTGCGGGTAAAAGAGCGGCGCCCACTCCTCCTTCGTCCACTTCTGATCTGACAGACGCACCACACGGGCCTGGCGGTAGTCATCAAGCCAGCGCTTCACTTCGTAGTTTTTGAGTATATGAATGTACTGCAGCATCGCTTCCCGGTACTCTGCGCTGGCCGCGTAAGCCGACCAGGTGATCTCCAGTAATTGCTCTGCCTCGTAATAGGCAATGTTTATATAGTTTTTTTTGTATATTATCATTGCAATACAGTCTGTATAACTGACAGGGACATAGAGCGCTGTAAAACAATCGTTTCCGTGTTTACGTCACCCGTGTACTCCTATCCATATATTTCGACAAGGGTTTGCAATAAACAGTTTCCAGTTTTAAAATCAAAACCACTGCATAATTTTAGTATGAATTATTGACCTTTCTCTAGTTTGACTTGACCATTCAGGTGCTGCTTTGTAACTTGTGCCGATTCATATCTGAATTATCCGTAGTATTCAGCACACCCCATGATTCTTTTACAAAACAGCATATTGCGACTGGAGTACAACCCGGCCACCGACATACTGCAGGTGCGCTACCCCGACCTGCAACGCTATCATTTGTCAGAGATCAGGCACAGCCTGCAGATCATGGTGGAGACGATCCGAAACTACGATGTGCGTAAGCTCATGCTCGACGCCCGCACCACGTCTATAGAAATTGAGGAGGAGGAGAACCGCCAGCTGACGCTGGAACTGGCAGGTATGCTGTCGAAGACACGGCTGACCAAAGTAGCCCGGGTACAGCCCTCTGACCCTGAGAAAGAATCCCGCGCCCAGCGCAACATTGAGGCCGCTCGCAAAGCAGGCATCTTAAATTATGAAGTAGGTACATTTACCACACCGGAAGAGGCCCTGATCTGGCTCAAAGCTTAAGGTATAGACATAAAAAAAAGCGGCCCCGGTCGTTCACCCCCGGAGCCGCTCCTATCATTCACAAAATGAGCTTTCGCTAAGCTGCCTATATATACGGCTGCCTATATTAGAAAGTTGTTATCTTTTTTAAATTATTTTTTCGGGTAATAGCGGGTCATCTTATCAGCAGCTTCGCGGGCGCCTGGTATATGTCACACCTAGGGCAACTCTATAAAGACGGAGGTACCTGCATCTACCTGACTTTCAATCCATACCCTGCCCTTGTGCTCGTCTATTATCTGTTTGACAATGTATAGCCCCAACCTGTCGTGGGCTCCCATTTGTCCCTTGCCTCCTCGCTTTGGTGAATTTCTGGAAGACAGTGGCCAGCAGTTCAGCGGGAATCCCGATTCCGTTATCCTGCACCTGCAGCATCTTTTTGCCACCTACTTCTTTCAGTGTGAGGCTTATCTGACCATTTTCCTGGCTAAATTTTACGGCATTGGAAAGCAGGTTCTCCAGCACCCACCTGAACTTATCCCTATCAATGGCAGCAAAAACAGGTTTTCCTGTATGATGGAACATCAGGCTAATACATTTTCTTTCCGCGACTATACGCAGGCTGTTCAGGTGGAGCTGAATATAATCTTTCAGGTCTGTTTCTTCCAGTGTAAGATACCTGGACTCAATCTCTCCTATGAGGAGCAGCTCACTGATCAGGTGGAGCGCTCTATCTGAAGTTTCCGAAATAAGGTTGACGTATGAAAGGATTTGCTCGGCCTTCTCCTGCCTTTTTTCCCCAGACTCTTCCAGGTTCTCCTTTAGCAAGCGGGCAGCCATCATAATATTGTTAATCGGAGATTTCAGATCGTGCGCTACCATGTGCATGATAGTTTCCTGGTTATCATACAGCTTCTTGAGCTCCAGTTCAAGAAGCTTACGTTTGTCTATGTTCTCTACTATCGTAAAGCCTAGCGTAGCGTCCTGGTCCTGAAAAAGAATCGAGGTTACCCGACACCAGAAACTGGTGCCGTCCTTATTGAGCAGGCAGGTTTCTATCTGAAAAGAAGGAATCTGCTCTTCCCAAAGCTTTTTCTGCAGTGCTTGCCAGTCCAGGACAAAATCAGGGTGGGCAAACTCGGTAATGCGGGTACCGATCAGCTCGGCTTTGCTGTAACCCATCATCCGCTGCAAGGCCTCGTTCACCTGCGTAATTTTCAGGTCAGCGGAAATGATCTTCTGCCCCAGTACAGACTGGTAAAATATAGCTTCGAAGCGGCTATGGCTCACTTCAAAGTTTTTATGAATGGCTTGCTGTGTATTTAGTTTCTCGTATGCTGCTGCGTTCTCCAAACGCAACTGCTCTATCTCCTTTCGCAAAGCCAGGATTTCGGCCTCGGAAGAAGTGCTGTTCGCCTGAGAGGTTTTTTGGTTTGTTTTTGAATTAGGCATATATGGCAAATACGTCACTAATCGGCGGTTATCCGACTAT
>NZ_AKIS01000201.1:0-6335 GCF_000277005.1 Pontibacter sp. BAB1700
ACAGGCGGCCCCGGTGATCATTGAAGACGGAGCCTTTATCGGATCGCGCAGCATCCTGGTAGAAGGTTGCCGCATCGGTAAAGAAGCAGTGATCGGTGCAGGTGTAACTATCACAGGCAGTTCCAAAATCATTGACGTGACAGGTAGCGAGCCGAAAGAGTACAAGGGTTATGTGCCACCGCGTGCCGTGGTGATACCTGGGTCTTATACCAAAAAATTCCCTGCAGGTGACTTCCAGGTGCCTTGCGCCCTGATTATTGGCCAGCGCAAGGAGAGTACTGACCTGAAAACGTCACTCAACGATGCGCTTCGTGAAAATGCAGTAGCTGTTTAATTTCTATAATTCCCTTTATTTAACAGAAATCCCCCTGCCATATCAGCAGGGGGATTTCTATTTTTAGGGTATAGCTTAAATCTTTAATATAGCCTAGCCTCTTGAATGCAGGGCAACTCGGTTACCTTCGGTGTCTAGGAACAGGGCCATAAAGCCGATGTCTTCCGCTATCAGGGTTTTGTCCTGCAGCACTTTCCCGCCTGCTTGCTCAACCCTGGCCAGTTCGTTAGCCAGGTCGCCGGAAGGAGAGGAGAAGTACACCAAAGTTCCCTCGGTTGAAGGTATATAGTGCTTGTCGTGCTTTACCAGAGAGCCGGGAGCGCCAGAACCTTCATCAGACCAGGGGAACCATGCCATTTCCTCTTCGCCCACTGGCTGGTAGTGCAAGGTATAGCCCAGCACGGATTCATAGAATCGAATGGCCCGCGGCATATCTGTCACCGGTATCTCAAACCAGCCTACTACATTAAAGGTTTGTGCCATGGTTATTGCGCGAAATGCTTTTTCTTGAAACGGTCCGCCACAATCAGTTCTTTGCTGCCGTGCGTCCAGGAGTAGAAGCCCTGTCCTGACTTCACGCCTTTATGACCAGCCTGCACCATGTTTACCAGCAGTGGGCATGGGGCGTATTTCGGGTTACCAAAGCCATCGTGCAGCACGTTCAGGATCGAAAGGCATACGTCCAGCCCAATGAAGTCTGCCAGTTGCAGCGGTCCCATCGGATGCGCCATGCCTAGTTTCATGATGGTGTCGATCTCTTCCACGCCGGCTACACCTTCATAGAGGGAGTAGATGGCTTCGTTGATCATCGGCATCAGGATGCGGTTGGCAACAAAACCTGGGTAGTCGTTACACTCAGTAGGCACTTTGCCCAACTGCAGCGACATGTCCATCACCTGGCTGGTCACTTCGTCAGATGTAGAATAGCCGCGAATAATCTCAACCAGTTTCATCACCGGCACCGGGTTCATGAAGTGCATACCGATTACTTTATCCGGGCGGTTGGTTACCGAAGCGATTTTAGTAATGGAGATAGAGGAGGTATTGCTGGCCAGTATCGCCTCTGGCTTGGCAAAGGCATCCAGGTCTTTGAAAATCTTCAGCTTAAGATCTACATTTTCGGTGGCTGCCTCTACAATCAGGTCAGCCTCCTGCACACCCTGCTTCAAATCAGTATTTGTGCTGATTCGGTCTAATGTCTGATTTTTTTGCTCTTCCGTCAGGTTGCCTTTGGCCATGATGCGGTCGAGGTTTTTAGTAATAGTGGCGAGTGCCTTGTTGAGCGCCTCTTCCGAAATGTCAACCAATGAAACTGAGAAACCATTCTGGGCAAACACGTGGGCGATGCCGTTGCCCATAGTGCCCGAACCAATGACTGCTATTTTCTTCATAGTACTATATGCGTGTAGTTAGAAATCTATTACAAAGCTAATAGAATTCGGACAAACATCGGTTTTAAAAACATTTCTCTTGGAAGACTTCAATTTTTAGGGTCCTGTAAAGGCAGATGTGTTACCTGAAGGTACCAGGTATAGTTAATATTCTATACAAAATTATGTCAGGCAATTTTATTTGTAACCGAAGTGCTGATTTAACTGTAAATCAAAGAAATATCGACCTGTTTTAGGTGATACATAATAATTGATAAATAAAATATTGGTTTAAAGTATACAAAAAAATGCGATTATATACATCCTTTAAAGTATAGAGCTCGTAAAAAGCTTAAAACAAAAAAATGCAAAGCTGGTCAATAGCCCGGTTTTGAAAACAAAGCAGACGGTTTTGCTTTCAATGCATTGAATAGGAGAAATTAAAACTAAACAACTATGGGAAATTTACTGTATATCATAGCCGTTGTGCTAGTTATCTTTTGGCTGATCGGATTCCTCGGATTCCCTGACGCTGTAGGTGGTATTATCCACGTACTTTTAGTGCTGGCTGTTATCGCAGTGCTGCTGCGACTCATACGAGGCGCTTAACCTATATAGCGTAACTACGTTAGATAGGATAACAGACTATATTTTCGAAATTAAAATATTTAAAACTATGGGAAATTTATTGTATATCATAGCCGTTGTGCTAGTTATCTTTTGGCTGATCGGATTCCTCGGATTCCCTGACGCTGTAGGCGGATTGATTCACATCTTATTGGTGATCGCCGTGATCGTGGTATTGCTACGACTCATACGGGGCTGATAATACTAACTCAAAAACAGAAAAGGCTGCAAGTAATTGCAGCCTTTTCTGTTTTATGCCTCTGAGTAAGATTACTTTCTGAAAGGAAAGCTAAAACCGGCTCTGATAACCGGGTTTGAGTAAGGCGAGGCATAGGAGTCGTTGAAGTTGTAAAGTAGCAATATATCTGCTGCTCCCCGTTCGCCAATTTTTTGCCTGTAGCCAAGTCCGGCCATAGGTATACCTATAAAGCGCCTGCTGAACTCATACACTCCTGTATTGTAATTCATCAAAGGAAGTTCCACACTCAGTTGCTCAAATTCACCATGAATCACGAAGTTTTCAAATACCTGCTGCTGCGCAAACACGCGGCCGCCGTAGTTGTGCATGCTGTCGCCCCTGAACCTCCTGTAATGATATACACCGCCTATACCTAGCCAAAAGGTTTCAGTAGCCCGATAGCCCAGCACTGGCAGTAGTGATACGTTGGTAAATGTGCCAAACTGCAAACCAAAGCTACCACCCCAGAACATGCGATCGATCAGCGCCTGTGGTGCTTCATCTCCCGGGCGAACCACCTGGGGGCGGATTACCTCAGGCTGGGTTTGCGGCTGTGTCACTCGGGGCTGTCGTTGCTGCTGGGGCTCCACAGTTGGTCCTGTAGGCAGTTCACGTTTGCGGCGCACCGTGTCGGGTTCTGTCTGGGCCATGGCCGCTGTGCTGCCCAGCAGGCAGCACAGGGTCAGTACCAGTAGTTTATAGCTATAGCGTAGCGGCATATCTTGCTTTATTACAGGTTGTCGCAGGTATATACGCTATACCTTAGCTGTGGCGTACATTTTTTTGCGAAGCTCCTTGATGTTGTCATCTGACAGGTACTCCTCGTAGCCCATGCGCTTGTCGATGATGCCACCCGGTGTCAGCTCGATGATACGGTTGGCGATAGTGTCCACAAACTGCAAATCGTGTGAGGAGAACAAAATGGTGCCATCGAAATCACGCAGGGAGTTGTTCAGTGCTGTGATCGACTCTAGATCAAGGTGGTTAGTGGGCTCATCAAACACGAGCACATTGCCAGATTGCAGCATCATGCGTGAGAACATGCAACGTACTTTTTCACCACCCGACAGCACGTTGGCTTTCTTGAGCGATTCTTCGCCCGAGAACAGCATACGGCCCAGGAAACCACGAATAAAGCTTTCATCTTTCTCAGTAGAGTACTGACGCAGCCAATCCACCAGATTCAGGTCGGTATCGAAAAACTCCTGGTTATCTTTCGGGAAGAATGAAGCAGTGATAGTCGTGCCCCACTTAAACTCACCAGAATCAGGCCGCTCTTCTTCAAAAAGAATCTTGAAAAATGTAGAAGCGGCTATGTCGTTTCGTCCAATCACAGCGATCTTGTCGCCCTTGTCTACCATGAAAGAGATATCGGTGAAGATTGGTTGGCCGTCAACTGACTTGCTCAGGTTCTCCACATGCAGGATTTGGTTACCGGCTTCACGCTCAGGTTTGAATGCAATATATGGGTACTTGCGTGAGGAAGGCTGAATGTCTTCTACGGTCAGTTTCTCGAGCAATTTGGCCCGTGAGGTCGCCTGCTTCGATTTAGAGGCATTGGCGCTGAAGCGACGGATGAATTCCTCCAGCTCTTTGCGTTTGTCCTCTGTCTTCTTATTCGCATCGGCACGCTGTTTCAAAGCCAACTGGCTTGACTGATACCAGAAGCCATAGTTACCAGCAAACATCTTGATCTTGCCAAAGTCGATGTCAGCTACGTGCGTACATACAGCATCGAGGAAGTGGCGGTCGTGCGATACCACGATCACCGTGTTTTGGAAATTGTCCAGGAAGTTCTCCAGCCACATGATCGACTCAGCGTCCAGGTGGTTGGTAGGTTCGTCCAGCAGCAGGATGTCCGGGTTGCCGAAGAGGGCCTGCGCCAGGAGCACACGTACTTTCTCGCTACCGCTCAGGTCTTTCATAAGTGAGTAGTGCAGGTCTTCGCTGATGCCAAGTCCGCTCAGGAGTTCAGCTGCCTCATACTCAGCATTCCAGCCTTCAAGGTCTGCAAACTCGCCTTCCAGCTCAGCAGCACGTTCTCCATCAGCATCTGTGAAGTCTGCCTTGGCATAGATGGCGTCTTTTTCCTGCATGATATCAAACAGGCGCTTGTGGCCCATGATAACCGTCTGCAAAACCGGGAATTCGTCGTATTCGAAGTGATTCTGCTTCAGTACTGCCAGACGAGCGTTGGCCGGTATCTCTACAGTCCCGGTATTGGGATCAATTTCACCGGAAAGTATTTTCAGAAAGGTAGACTTGCCCGCGCCATTAGCCCCGATAAGGCCATAGCAGTTGCCAGGCAAAAACTTGATGGTTACGTCTTCAAACAGGGTACGCTTGCCATAAGACAGGCTTACATTGTTGGTGCTGATCATAGATAGCTTAAAATGAGTATATGAAACGATTGCGGTGCAAAATTACGAAATAAAAACCGTCTTTTTTTCAAATTGCTGTAAACCAATGGGCTAAGGCGTGGCTATGGGTTGGTTAATTGCTTTTAAATGAAGCAATTCGGGCTATATTCTGAAAAATTTATGGCTTAAATCACAACGCCACGCCACTTTCTCTAGTATATTGATTTAATTATATACGGCAGATTGCACCTGCTTTGAAGAGCATTGCGCAAGGCAAGCTCTGTTTTATAACCAATCGTGCAACTAATCTGTTCATTTTAAAAACTTAGGATTTATATCAAAATAGTATTCATATGGCACTATCAAAAATCACATATCAAAAGGTATCGCTTAAATATGGTATTTTCGTAGGTATAGCGCACGTGCTCTTTTTTCTGATCATGCGCCTGCTCAACCTGCAAAACAGAATAGAGCTCTCCTTCCTTAGCGCTGTTTTCCTGATTATAGGTATAGCAGTGGCTATTTCTCAATTTAAGAAAGCGAAGGGAGGGAACATCAACTATTTCCAGGGCTTGGCCATAGGAGCGACCACAGGTGTAGTTTCCTCTACCATACTGGCTCTTTTCCTGGTGCTGTATGTTACCGGGCTGGATACAGCATACCTGGCTAATCTGCAGTCAAGTTCACTGTTCCCGGTAAGTTTGTCGGTGCTTTCACTCTTTGTGCTAACCATTATATACGGTACAATTCCGGGCTTTATCATCGCTTTTGTCGCCATGCAGTGGTTTAAACGTGCAGACCATGCCGTGCCAGAGCGTATCTAATGAGCAAAATTCACTTTTATAATCTGAACAAGACACCCGATACACCACTATGGAAAAAATTGGCCTCAAATACGGCCTGTTCACGGCACTGGGACTGATCGTTTACTTTTTGCTGATGAAGCTTGTCGGACTGGAGCAGGTCATTGAGCTGCGCTTTCTGAACGGTGTGATCATGGCAATAGGTGTTACCATGGCCATTCGTGCTTTTAAGATAAGCCGTCAAGGCAACATCGGATACTTCTCTGGCCTTGGTACAGGCATCATCACATCTGCCCTGGCAACAGTACTGTTCGCAGTATTTATGGTCATCTACATCAAAGCTTTTGATGATGCCTGCTAAATGTGCTGGCCGGCGAGCAGTTCTTTGGTGGGCGTATGGCCATCACACCTGGTATTGTAATCTTCATGGTCCTGATGCTGGAGGGTGTGATATCCGGCTTTATGGTGGCCTTCATTGCCATGCAATGGTTTAAGCGCCGCGACCACAAAGTACCCGGCAGCCCGTGACAGATATAAGCTTAAAGCAGACAAGATATTTTCAAAAAGAGAGGWCGGCGAGTTACGGTTCCGGCCTCGCCTTTG
>NZ_AKIS01000202.1:0-11094 GCF_000277005.1 Pontibacter sp. BAB1700
GTCGGCAAAAGAGTAGAGAATAAACAAGACGATACCGTCGTAGATCAGGGCAAAGTAGAACCAGAGCAGCAGCGCTATACCTATCCCTTTGGCCTTGTCGCGGGTGATCACCGAGGCCAAAAAGGCCAGGGCCACGAAGATGAAGGTGATGAACACCCCCGTCAGCACCAGGTACAGCCCCGTGGCGCCCGGCGCGAAAAGCAGCACCGGTATACCTACTCCGATCATAAAAGCGGCGGAAAGTGACAGGGCCACCCCCAGGTACTCGCTCATGAAGATCTTGCTGCGCCGGATGGGCTGGGACACCAGCAGTTCCATAAACTCATAAGAGTTGTAAAAGTGCGTCGTGCCAAACACAATACTGATCAGCGGCACGGTGAGCAACACCAGGTTGAGCAAACTCAGCAGGCCCTTGTCCGGGCTGCCCCCCAGGTTGAACAAGCCTATGGAGAGCAGCAGCAGAAACAGGGTGTAGGCCACGATGATCTTGTTTCTGACAATGTCGTAGAGTACGTATTTGATGATCTTGTTCATGGCTTAGTCCTCCTCGTTCATAATTTTAGCAATAGCGCGGCTCAGGCGCTCCTCGTTGGTGTGCTGCTTGATGCTGCTGATCGTCTCGTGGAATTTGAGCGTACCGTCCACCAGACACATCACCTCGTCAGCCACTTCCTCTACTTCACTCATGATGTGCGACGTGATCAGGATCAGTTTCCCTTTTTTCTTCTCTTTCAGAATCTTGCACTTCAGGATCTCCGCCGAAATGGGGTCGAGCCCGGCGGTTGGTTCATCGAGGATAAGCACCTGCGGGTCGAACATGAAAGCCAGTGCCGCACTCACTTTCTGTTTCGTGCCGCCCGACAGGGAGCCCATCCTTTTTTCATACATATTTTTGAGACCATAAAGGCCTATCAATTCTTCGTCTATCACGGCAGCGTCTTTGCGGATGTCGCGCACCATCTCAATCACCTGCCGGATCTTCATGTTCTCTGGGTACTTTCCGATCTGGGGCATATACCCGATCTGGCTGCGGTAAGCGAACTTCTTCAGCACACTTTCGCCATTGAATTTGATGTCGCCACTGTCGGGCAGCACCATACCTAGTATACACTTGCTCATGGTAGTTTTACCAGAGCCGTTCGGCCCGATAACCGATATCACACGGCCACTGCCAAAGCTCACGCTCAGGTTTTTGAGCACGGGCAGCTTACCGTAGTTTTTGGACAAGTTTTCTATCGCTATCATGATTTACTTTCTTCATTAATGGCCGTTCATCGACCAGACTCTCAGGTATAAAACTCGGCAGCACCCGTTCAATGCTGTCCATCAGATCGACCATAAAACTGCGCATGAACATCACCGAAGGCGGCACCCGTTCTACCAGCATAGAGTACAAACTCACCGGACGGTAAGGCACGTCCCCTATCCTGTTCTTGTCGAGGTCGTAGCCATTGTATTTGTCCCAGTAGTTGTGCTCAAACAGGTTCATGGTCGGGCTGCCATTGGTGCTCACATCAAAGGAGTTGCCGGTGAAGTTGTTCAACCTAAACGTATCCTGGATGCAGCTCGCCAACAGACGGATCGCCCAGCCATTGCGGTCAAAATCGTTGTTCTCTATGTATAATCGGCTGGAGCTCTCCATGTAAATGCCGGTGGTGTTTCTGCGGAATGTATTGTTAAGAATCGTGCTCTGCGAGATATCTTTCAGCAGAAGGCCATAGGCGGCAGCTCCCCAGTTATCTTCAAAGGTGTTGTGCTCCATCCGGATGTTTCGGGTATACATCACGGCCACACCGGCCCCGTTTTTCCGGAAGATGTTGCGGGTATACACGTTGCCGTCCGAGAACATAAAGTGCAGGCCATAACGGTTGTTGCGCTCACTGATGTTCTCATGGATCAGGCTGTTGGTCACATATTCGAAGTAGATGCCATCGCGGTGACCTTCCACTTTGTTGCCGCTTACTTCGGCTCCGTCAGTGCGCCACACGTGTATGGCGTTGCCCAGTGCCGATTCTATCTTGCCTGTATTGACTCCCTTCACCACATTGCCTTTCACGATGCTGTTGTCGGCGTTCTGCAGGTATATACCGAAGTAGGTGTTCAGGACGGTATTGTTCAGTATCTGTATATTTTCACGGTCAGCTACCCGTATGGCAGCATCGTCGCGCATGTAGCTCACGGCCACGTTCTGCACCGTAAAGCCTTCCACTTTCACGTTGGATGAGGTGATGGTGATGATCTGGCCGCTATTCTGGCCATCTATCACCGGGTTGTTGCGCCCGATCAGGCTGATGGGTTTGGTGATCTCTATACCTGACTCCAGGTATACGCCGCCGTCCACCAACACCACGTCACCGGCCTTCGCCTGGTTCACGGCCTCCTTCACGGAGTGGTACTCGCAGGTGTTGCATACCTTTAGTGTGTCGCCGAGAGCCGTCGGGCTACCCAGCATCCACACCAAAGCGCATGCTGTCCAAACTACAATATATTTACTCAGGTTTTTCATTGTTCTTTACGGCTATCATGGCCTGATCCCAGTTCAGCAGGCGGCCGCCTACCTCCTGGTGCATTTTGGTGGCAGTTCCCTCATCTGACAAAGCGGTCAGGTACATACCCATGGGGCTTGGAAGCTCCCTACTCTGTATAAAACTGGCATTGCGGGCGTCAATCAATTGATTAGGTCGGGTAAAGTCTGTCACCAGCAGATAGGCTGCCTTCTCTTGCTGCTCCGGGTTATCCTGCAGGTATGCTGCCAGGCACTCCGCGGAGTCGAAATAAAATGGCTTGCCTTTGTCATTGACCAGCTCAGCGCCATACCGGCTGTCAGACACGGTCATCTGGCAGTGGGCACAGTTCACCTCCCCGTAGGCGATGGGCTTTGGCTCTACCTGGCAGGCAGCCAGCAAAGTCAGCACCATGGCCACCAGCAGTATATTTTGGATTAAGCGTCTCATGCCATTACTTTTCTTTTTGTTTTCACATGCACTGTGCTGCGGCTGAAGAAGTAGACCAGACCTGCCAGCAGTATTGCAAGCCCTATTCCTAAACTACCCATGGCAGGCAGCGATAAGGCATCGAAGTTGAGCAGCGTCTTGCTTCCGAGTAGCGGTGGCACATACGTCATACCGGGTACCTTAATGGGGGCACTTGGGTCTAAGTTGGTGCCGAACTTGTTGAGCCACATGTAGAAGTCGGCTATACCTACGGCACCGCTTATCATCAGCAGCACAACCCAGGAAAGAACCAGTTTTCGTTTGCCCAGCAGCGCTACCAGTATACCTGCCACTATAAAGAAGATGACGATATAAGGCATGATTTTGAGTTCAGCGAATGAGTCGGCGTGGATTGGCTCCATGCCAATGTAGTGGTTGAGAATGTTAAAATTCTGGAGCGATCCTTCAGTGTCACCTGAAATCTTGTTCACCCAGATGTGCATCTCCAGTCCTTCCGGATACTGTGGAGCCTGCAGGTAAATCTTCCACATCGGGAAGAGGAATAACAAACCGAGTGACAGCGAGGCTATCATCATCAGCACTTTGTGGTAAGCTTTCATCCTTTTTTGGTTTAAGGTGAAAATTTAAAAAATAAGCGGAGGCTGCCCCGGGCAACCTCCGCTTGTGTTATGCCCGGCTTATACCTTTTGGTTAAGCGGCAGGCTTTTTCTTGCCTGTAGAGAATGTAATCGGTACGTTTGATCCCTTAGGAGATACGCGGATGTAACCTTGCATTTCCTGGTGCAGCGCAGAGCAGAAGTCTGTGCAGTAGAATGGGAACACACCGGCTTTCTTCGGTACCCAGCGCAGTGTTTGTGTTGCGCCCGGCATGATCAGCGTCTCGGCGTTGTTGGCGCCCATCACTGCGAAGCCGTGCGGTACGTCCCAGTCCTGCTCAAGGTTCGTCACGTGGAAGAGTACGGTGTCACCTACCTGCACACCTTCAATGTTGTCCGGTGTCATGTGGCTTCGGATGGCCGTCATTTTCACTCTTACGACATTGCCTTCGCGGGTTACGCTGGCGTCAGACTCTTTCTTCACCGCATGAGGGTGGGTGTTCTTGGCCAGGTCGTAGAATTTCACACTGTTCGGCGCTACTCTGTCGGCTTTGATAGCCTGTGCGTAGTGCGGTTCAGCTACGGTTGGGAAGTCAAGGAGCATGCGCATTTTCTCACCGCTGATGTCGATCAACTGGGCAGAGTGCGCCAGTTCAGGACCAGTTGGCAGGTAGCGGTCTTTGGTGATCTTGTTCATCGCCACCAGGTACTTGCCGTCAGGAGTGTGCGTATCACCACCAGGGATCATCAAGTGACCAACTGAGTAGTACACCGGCATTCTGTCCACTACTGTGAAGTCGCTCAATTTCCATTTCACGATCTCAGAAGACACGAACATAGAGGTATAGGCGTTGCCTTTGCCGTCAAATTCAGTGTGCAATGGTCCGAGACCTGGCTCTGGCACTTCAGCTTTCAGCACAGACTCGTATTTGAACACTGGGATACCATTGATCTCGCCGTCAAACGCTTTGTCTTTAATTGCCTGCTGCATTTTAGAGAAAGAGAACACCGGAATAGTTGCAGCCAGTTTGCCGCTCACCACCATGTGCTCGCCGCTTGGGTCCACGTCGATACCGTGCGGAGACTTAGGAGCCGGGATCAAGTACATCATACCTGGGCAATCCTCAGGAAGCAGGTAGCGAACAGACTTCTTGATAGTAGACTTCGCCATGTGCGAGTCTTTGTCCATTTTGTTGTGGTAGTAGTAAGCTGGCATTTCCTTCGCCTTGCCTTCGGCAGCATACTTGGCAGCCAGTTTCCAGTTCACAGCAGCCAGGTAGTCGCGGTCGTTCTGTGAAGCACCCAGTTCTTTCAGCGTACCAGAACGCTCTGTGTTATAGGTGGTGAAGAACACCCAGTCAGAAGACGGGCCCTTGCCACCGTTCGCCAGGTCGTAGTCGAAGCCTGGTACCAGGATCTGGAAGTCAAGTTCCATATCGCCTTTGTCTTGATCTACCTTGATAAAGGAGATAGAGCCACGGAACTTGTCGGCATATTCGTTCATGCTCACGTCAGCCGTACCGCCTTTCATGTCGAGTGGCACAGAGAAACGTGTACCTGCGATCACATACTCGTTGTTATCAGTTGGATAAGGTGAGCAGTGGTTACCGGCAGAGTTCGGGATCTCCATGATCTCCACAGTCTCGAAGGTAGTCAGGTCGACACGGGCCACACGCGGGGTGTTGTTACCGTTGGCGAACAACCAGCGGCCGTCCGTCATACCATTGGTGCGCGACAGTTTCGGGTGGTGCAAGTCATCCCAGGGCACGAAGCCGTGCGAGGTCATCAGCATCGCCTTAGACTCTTCGCTGTAGCCGTAGCCGTTCTCACCGTGCTGTGTAAACACAGGATGATCTTCAGCAGTCGACCGGAAGGCAGACCATACACAGACATCTGTCCGTTGAAACCACCTGACAGGAAAGAGTAGTACTCGTCGTGCTTGCCAGGAGCTACATACACTGCCTGCGCAGCATCAGAGGAGACGCCTGCAGCAGTAGCGCTTCCTTCGCCCGGGCCGCTGCTGCAACCCTGCAGCACGGCACCACCGCCCACCGCCATGATAAAGGCGGCTGCAGGAGCGACATTTTTGAATTTATTGAATAAAGATTTCATGATGATTATGATTTGCGTGTTGTTTCAGATTAAGAATTCTTGTCATTCTGACGCAGGAACTCCAGCAGGGCTCTGGCGTCAGTTTCGTTGATGTTCTGGTTAGTCATCTGCGTTAAGTGCTCAGCCAGCAGTTTTTTAGCAGCCGGGTCTTTTTTGGTCATCTCCTCTGGGTTGATGATCATGTTCATCACCCACTCCGGCTTGCGACGCTCGGTCACACCTGCCATACCTGGGCCAACCACTTTCTGGTCTGACAACTGGTGGCAGGCAGAGCATTTGCCTTCGAAAATAGACTGACCTTCAGAAGCCAATGCCTGGTCTATGTCTGCACCCACTTCAACTGACTTAACTGGTCCTATACCTTTTCCGTCATCTTCTACCGGTGCAGCAGGTGCCTGATGGGCAAGGCCCGACTCCTGCTTGGTTTCAGTAGTTGTGGTGTTGTCAGAGGAGCAGCTATAGAGTGTCATAGCAGCCAGGAAAAGGAAAGCGACGGATTTAATAGATTTCATGATGGTTGGTTTTTGTTTTTTGAAATTCATGATGTTTACCTGTTTAACTATGAGGTGATCAGGTTCCGTTGTTGTCTTGTGTTTGCAGACTCTCACTTTCAGGTTTTGACCCCCTCTTTAATCAGTACTATTTGGCTTTCATTTACAATACAAAGGTATTCTCAGCGTGTCGCGAAATAAAAGACCTTTATCTCTTTTAATAGTGACCTTTGTCATCTTTTTGAAGTGAGCAGTGAAACAGTCAGTAGAAAAGCTGCCTCTTCGAGTGCCTCCACGCTGTGACGCACATGCTCTTGCAGCGTCAGCAGCTGTCCTTTAGTCAGCACTACAGTTTCCGTTTCGGTGTTGAACCGGATGCTTCCTTCTACCACCTGCACACTGATGGGACCCGGTGCCTGGTGCGGCTTTATCTCCGTGCCCGCCTGCATCACATTCAGCAGGATGCGCATCGCCTCAGACTTATAGATCGTCCTGGACCCTCGCCCGCTCTTCTGCCAGTTCTCTTCCCCTTTCAGTTCAAGTGCCAGGGCAACAAGATCGGTAGTGATCAAAGTCCCGCCGCTATCCCTGGGAAGGGATTTGCCGGATTGCTGTGGGCTTTCTGTTTCTTTCATGTCTCTATTATTATATAAGAGTAGGTGGGGTATTTCTTACCGCCTTGACCTTGTACAAAAGTATTCCAAGCAGACCTTACAATAGAAGACCTTAATCTCTTTTATTAGTGATCTATGTCATTTTTCTCCTTGCCTGCCTGTATGACCTTTGCAACAGTCCAAAACCAAGTGAAGAGAAGATGCCATGAAACGGCTTGCTATTATAATGTGTGTGATCTGTGTGCTGGTGCAGCCCTTGAGCAAGCAGGGTATCTTGTTGGTATACCAATTGAATAAGACCTATATCGCCAGTGAGCTGTGTGAGAACAGGTTTATACCTGGCTCCGAATGCAATGGAAAATGCCACCTGCGCAAAGAGCTGGAAAAAGACACCGAACGTGAACAGCAGTCGCAGCGTCAGCAGCATAGCGTGATCGACCTGATTGCTTTTAATGCAGAGCTACTTCCTGTGGCGCCTGCCATAGCACCAGAAGAAACCAGCGGACACTCCCTATACCAGGCAGTTGCCTATACCTCACCCGATTTTTCCATTTTTCATCCCCCACGCTTCATCGCTTAGTCTCTGATCCTGGTGCCACTCCGGCACCCTCCTTTTTTATTTTAAAAATTTCAAAGAGTACTAAGTCATGAAAAAGATATTATTAATCGTCATCGCCCTTTTATCCATCAACATCAGCAGCCAGGCCTGCGACAAAGGCTGCACCATGGGCGGCAGCTACATGGGCATATTGCCTCAATTCCATAAAAACTTTATGGGTCTGCGCTATACCACACGCTCATATACCACTACAGCCACACACGGCCAGCATGTGCAGGTAACCGATGAGCGCTTTGCCACGGCCGAGCTGTGGGGCCGCTTTGTGCCGGTCAGGAACGTGCAGATCTTCGCCTTCGTGCCCTACATGCTCAATGAACAGAGCGGTGGTCACCATGCCATCAAAAGCAGAGGCTTTGGGGATGTGACCTGATGGCCAACTATTCGCTTATCAACACAGGCGACAGAATGGACAAGAACCTGAAGCACACGCTGCAGGTGGGTGGCGGTGTCAAACTTGCCACAGGCGCCTACCGCAACCAGGAGCATGGCGAGCAGCTGGCCCCAAACATGCAACCCGGCACTGGCAGCACCGATTACCTGGCAAACGGTATCTATACCATCCGCTACAAGCAACTGGGCCTGAGCAATGATGTGACCTACCGTTTCAACAGCGAGAACAGCAACGGCTACCGCTTCGGCAACCGTGTCAGCGCTTCTTCCAACCTGTTTTACTGGCAGAATGTGAAAGGCATCTCCCTGCTGCCTAGCGCGGGTGTGTACTATGAGCATGCCGAAGGCGACCGCTACGAAGGGCCCCTAACCTGCAGAAAGGCGGCGACTCTTTCTTCACTAACCTGGGCATGAGCGTGTATGTGAAAAACATCGCGGTAGGCGGCACAATACAGTTACCTATGAGCAGCACCGAGGCGCACCACCACACCGAAGGCAACCGACGCACTATGGTTAACCTGACCTACATGTTCTAAGGCTCATGGCCTGAACCTCAGCTACTGATTTTCAACTCAAATTCAACTATAACCACTCAAACCTTTACCTTTTATGAAATACAGAAACCTATGGCTGGGTTCATTGCCGTAATTGTCGGCTCCTTCGCCGTTCTCGGGTACTACGGTATCGAGATTTACAGAGAAGCACCACCTATACCTGTTAAGGTGGTCACTACGTCCGGAAAAGTCCTTTTTACCGGGGATGACATCAAAGACGGGCAGAACGTATGGCAGTCTACGGGCGGTCAGCAGTTGGGCTCAGTGTGGGGCCACGGTGCCTATATAGCCCCTGACTGGAGCGCAGACTGGCTGCACAAGGAAGCCATGTACTTCCTGGACTACTGGGCGCAGCAGGAAAAAGGCGTGCTGTACGAAGACCTGGACGAAGAGACAAAAGCGATGCTGGAGGCCCGTCTGCAGAAGCAGATCCGTGCCAACACGTATGACCCGGAGACAGGCATCCTGACCGTGTCAGACCTGCGTGCCGAGGCGATTGCAGAGGTGGGCAAGCACTACACTGGCCTGTTCATGAACGACCCGGCGCTGGCCAAGCACCGCGATGCCTACGCCATGAAAGACAACACCGTAGAAGACCCGGTGCGCATGGAGAAGCTCAACACCTTCTTCTTCTGGACTTCCTGGGCCTGTGTGACCGAACGTCCGGGCAAAAAAATCACTTATACCAACAACTGGCCTGCCGAGAAACTAGTGGCTAACGAGCCTAGCTCTGACCTCATCATCTGGACCGGTTTCTCTGTGATCATCCTGATTGCAGGCGTGGGAATGCTGGCCTACTACTATGCGTCTAACCGTGAAGAGGAGATCGACCACTCTAAACTGCCGAAGCAGGATCCATTGTTGGGCTTGACGGCTACTCCTTCTATGAAGGCGACATTGAAGTACTTCTGGATCGTGACGGCTCTGATTCTCGTGCAAGTCACGCTCGGGGTGGTTTCGGCGCACTACGGTGTGGAGGGACAGGCACTTTACGGCTTCCCGCTGGCTGAGTATCTCCCCTACTCCATTACCCGTACCTGGCACGTGCAACTGGCCATTTTCTGGATCGCCACTTCCTGGCTGGCAACCGGTCTGTACATAGCGCCTGCCGTATCAGGTCACGAACCGAAATTCCAGAAACTGGGCGTGAACTTCCTGTTTGTCTGCTTACTCATAATTGTAGCTGGTTCACTGGCCGGTCAGTGGTACGGCATCATGCAGAAGCTGGGTTATACCGAAAACTTCTGGTTCGGTCACCAAGGCTATGAGTATGTGGACCTGGGTCGTTTCTGGCAGATCTTCCTGCTCGTGGGCTTGTTCCTGTGGCTGGGTCTGATGGTGCGCGCTATTCTACCGGCCTTTAAAAAAGACGTAGATGGACGCCACCTGTTGGGTATGTTCCTGATTTCTTCGGCTGCTATTGCCATCTTCTATGCCTCTGGCCTGATGTGGGGTCAGCATACTAACCTGGCCATTGCCGAGTACTGGCGCTGGTGGGTGGTGCACCTGTGGGTAGAGGGCTTCTTCGAAGTGTTTGCCACGGTAGTGATCGCCTTCCTGTTCGTGCGCATGGGCCTGCTCGACACCAAAATGGCGACGGCTACGGTGCTGTTCTCGACTATCATCTTCCTGTTTGGCGGTATCATCGGTACTTTCCACCACCTGTACTTCAGCGGCACTCCTACGGCGGTGATGGCCCTCGGCGCGACTTTTAGTGCACTGGAAGTGGTGCCGTTGGTGCTGATCGGTTTTGAAGCCTACCACAACCTGCAGATCAGCAAGCTCACGCAGTGGATCAAAGCCTACAAGTGGCCAATCTACTCTTTCGTGGCTGTGGCTTTCTGGAACCTGGTAGGTGCCGGTGTGTTCGGTTTCGTGATCAACCCGCCGATCGCGCTCTATTACATGCAGGGTCTGAATACCACGCCGGTGCACGCCCACACCGCCCTGTTCGGGGTATACGGTATGCTGGGTATCGGTCTGATGCTCTTCGTGCTCAAAGGCCTGTCAGCCCGCCGTCGTTGGAAAGACGGGGTGATCAGCTTCGCTTTCTGGTCTATTAACATCGGTCTGATCCTGATGGTACTCATCAGCGTGCTGCCAATCGGTCTGATGCAAACTTGGGCAAGCGTGGAGCACGGTCTGTGGTATGCCCGCTCTATGGAGTTCATGCAGACAGACACCATGAACATCCTGCGCTGGCTGCGTGTGGTGGGTGATACGATCTTCGCGGGTGGTGTGCTGGCCCTGGCCTGGTTCATCATCGGTCTCAAAACAGGCTGGTCGCTGGAAGAGGACGAGGACGTAGCACCGCTGATTGAAGAAGAAGCCACTGCAAAACAGGTTCGTTCTTAAATTAAATTCGGCTATACCCAAAAGCTGAACTCCGAGCAAACCGCTCATTATACATATACCCTTTACTTAACAAGCCCTTCTGCCTTTGGCGGGAGGGCTTGTTTTATTCTATGCTGGTATCTGAAAGCAGTTCCCGTACCGCTGCCCACAGCACAGGAGGCAGTATTTTGACTTTTGCTTAAATCTCCTGATTGCCATTCAACTAAAACTAACGAGTAGCAGCTATAGCTGCTGCCGAAACAAGCCTTATCCTCAGTCGTATACAATATTGTTATTTGCATAGTAATTTATACTATTTAAATAAATATTCAGATATAACACGATATTGGCTGGCGGATGCTATCAGCAGTTTTAATGTCCTAAATGTGCTTACCTTTCTCCTGACATCTCGGTCAGGTAGTATTTTTAG